>JAZOSZ010000231.1:0-2138 GCA_045657365.1 Eubacteriales bacterium | reverse complement strand
AGCGTTCAGATTGACCTTCGCTACGGCTGCCTTACCGAGAATGATCGCCTTTTCGGTACAGAGTCCGCACCCCGTACAAACGTCTTCCTTGACGTAACGGGCACGACGCTTGATCGTAACCTCGAAATTTCCTACGAATCCACTGACGTCGGTGACTTCACTGTACGAGAAGATGCGAACCTTGTCGTTCTGAGCAACGTCTACCATCTTCGGCGTCAGAATACACGCCGCACAGTCGAGAGTGGGGAAGGTTTTGTCAAGCTGAGCCATCTTACCACCGATGGTCGGCTTGGTTTCTACGATATCGACGGGGAAGCCTGCGTCGGCAATGTCGAGTGCCGTCTGAATTCCCGCAATACCGCCGCCAATGACAAGCGCGCGCTTGGTAACGGGGCTCTCACCGGGAGTCAGAGGAGCGTTCAGATTGACCTTCGCTACGGCTGCCTTACCGAGAATGATCGCCTTTTCGGTACCTGTGGGGATATCCTTATGTACCCAAGAGCACTGCTCGCGGATATTTGCGATTTCTACCATATAGGGGTTCAGACCTGCGGCAGCGGCAGTCTTGCGGAAGGTTGCCTCGTGCATACGGGGAGAGCAGGAGCAAACGACGATTCCCGTCAGATTGTTCTCTTTGATTGCTTCTTTAATTAAATCCTGACCTGCCTGCGAACACATATACTGATATTCCTTGGAGATCACGACACCGGGCTCATACTGCAGTGCCTCGGCAACTGCTTTGACGTCTACCGTTCCGGCAATATTCGTGCCGCAATGACAGACGAAAACACCAATTCTTTGCATATCCGATCTCCTTTCTTACTTGGAATACTTACGCATCGCACTGACGATCGCCTGCTGAGGAAGTTCTTCGTCAAGGAGTGCGGGAATCTGATCTGCCAGAAGATGATTGGCACCCTTTTCACGAATGACCGTCAAACGAAGCGCTTCGATCAGCTTGGCAGGCTCTACGTTGCGGGGACAACGGTCGACACACGCAAAGCAGGAAAGACATTTGTAGATCGATGGGGAATGGATCAGAGGCTCAAGATCGCCCGATTCCACCATCGAAACGAATTGATGAGGATGATATTCCATCTCATCGTACGAAGGACACGTGCCCGAGCACTTGCCGCAACGCATACATTTCTTGGGGTTGACACCGCTCATCTGAAGGATCTGCTCCTTGCGGCGTTCGTTTTTATTCTCCATCAGAAACCTCCTTGACACCGAGGGCTTCGGCAAGAAGCTCCGTGAAATAAATGACGGGAAGAGTGCTGCCGTTCTTGACAAGATTGTACTTGCAGAGCGGGCAAGCCGTAACGATCATTTCGGCTCCGTGGTTCTTGGCACTGTCCGAAACGGCGTTGCTCTTTTTCTTGGCAGACGCAGGATCCTCGAGTGCGATGTAACCGCCGCAGCATTCGTTTCTTGCAGGGTAGATGACGGGTTCGGCACCGAGTGCGCGGAGAAAGTCTTCGATAATCGAAGGATTTTCCACGTCATCAAATGCCATTACCTTACCGGGACGGAGCAACAGACAACCGTAGTATGCTGCAATTTTCTTGCCCGTCAGAGGGTTCTTGACAGCTGCCTTGAGCTGATCAAAGCCGACCTTGTCGCGGAGCATTTCTAAGTAGTGAAGAACCTCAGCCTCTCCGGTGTAGGGCAGAGGGGGATTCTTTTCCTGCGCCAGATAGGCATTGACACGAGTGGCGAACGTTTCGTCGTTCTGCATCGCGTAATTGGTTTGCTTGATGACGTTGTGACACGCCGAGCAAACCGTAACCAACGGCTGATCCTGCTCTTTTGCGGCAATCAGTGCGCGAACCGAGGAGAGCTTGGTGGCAATCTCGTCGGACGCACTCACGAATACGCCGCCACAGCACTGCCAATCTTCAGGCTCGCAAAGCTCGATGCCAAGAAGCTCGGCAGAGCGGCGGGCGTAAAGATCAAGATCCTTGGCTTTGGTACGGAGCGTACAGCCGGGGAAATAAGTGACTTTCATATTGGACCTCCCAAATTTGTTTAGACCATCTGTTCGGGGTGGAAAACTTCGTCAAAGCGCTCTGCCGTCAAGAATCCGAGAGCAACGCAAGCTTCCTTGAGGGAAACGTTGTCCTTGAATGCCTTCTTTA
>JAZOSZ010000230.1:0-2834 GCA_045657365.1 Eubacteriales bacterium | reverse complement strand
GGACTGCCGGCGTTCGGTATTTACGGTCACGAGGTACAGGATGCCGACGACAAGGCGATTCCCGCCGACGTGCGTGAAAAACTGCTTCGGTTCGGTCGCGCCGCCGTTGCCGCCGCAACGATGCGCGGAAAATCCTATTTGCAGATCGGCTCGGCTTGTATGGGCATTGGCGGATCGATGATCAGCACCGATTTTATCGAAGATTATCTCGGAATGAGAGTCGAATCGGTGGATGAGGTTGAGATCATTCGTCGAATGACCGAAGAAATTTACGATAAGGACGAATACGAAAAGGCGCTTGCTTGGGCAAAGAAATACTGTATTGAAGGCTTTGACAAAAACGATCCCTCGATGCAGCGTTCGCGCGAAGAAAAGGACGCTGATTGGGAATTCGTTGTGAAAATGGCGGTCATCATCAAGGATCTGATGAGTGGAAACGACAAGCTTCCCGCTGGTTGTGAGGAAGAAATGGTGGGACACAACGCCATTGCCGCAGGCTTTCAGGGACAAAGACAGTGGACCGACTTTTATCCGAACGGCGACTTTGCCGAGGCAATGCTCAATACCTCGTTTGACTGGAACGGAACGCGCGAACCCTATATTCTCGCGACCGAAAACGACGTACTCAACGGTCTTGGGATGCTCTTTATGAAGCTTCTGACAAATCGTGCTCAGATGTTTGCCGACGTTCGTACCTATTGGAGCGGCGACGCCGTCAAGCGTTGCACGGGCTACGAGCTTTCGGGCAAGGCGGCAGAGGCGGACGGTATTATCCACTTGATCAATTCGGGGGCTTGCTGTCTTGACGCCAACGCCGAGGCAAAGGACGAGATGGGTGCGCCCGTGATGAAGCCTTGGTATGAGGTGAACGATGCTGACCGTGACGCGATTATGGCGAATACGACCTGGAACTATGCCGATCTCGGCTATTTCCGCGGCGGCGGTTATTCCTCTCGCTTTGTGACGAAGGGCGAGATGCCCGTGACGATGATCCGTCTGAATCTTATTAAAGGTCTTGGCCCTGCGCTTCAGATCGTCGAAGGCTGGACGGTTGCTCTGCCTGACGAGGTGACCGACACACTCTGGAAGAGAACCGACTACACCTGGCCCTGCACGTGGTTTGCACCGCGCTGTGACGGCAAGGAAGGAAGCAATTTCCGTACGGCATACGAGGTAATGAACGCGTGGGGTGCCAACCACGGTGCGATCAGCTACGGTCATATCGGCGCCGATCTCATCTCGCTCTGCTCGATGCTCCGCATTCCCGTCAGTATGCATAATATTCCTGAAAAGGACATCTTCCGTCCCGCCGTCTGGAACGCGTTCGGTATGGACAAGGAGGGTCAGGACTATCGTGCTTGCGCGAATTTCGGACCGCTTTATAAGAAAAACTAAGGAGAAATTATGAGTTCTTATATCCGTAAAAAAACGCCCGGGGATACCGAGTGGTTCGTACACGACCGATTCGGAATGTTCTTACATTTCGGACTTTATTCGCTCGGCGCACGCGACGAGTGGTGCAAGACCACAGAGTTTATTACCGAGGAGAAATATCAGCACTATTTTGATCACTTCAATCCCGATCTGTATGATGCGCGCGAGTGGGCAAGAAAGGCAAAAGAGGCGGGAATGAAATACGCGGTGCTGACGACCAAGCACCACGAGGGATTTTGTCTTTTTGATACTAAATATACCGATTATAACGTGATGAATACCCCTTACGGCAAGGATATCGTCCGCGAGTTCGTCGATGCCTTCCGCGCCGAAGGACTGAAAATCGGCTTCTATTATTCGGTCATCGATTGGCATCATCCCGAATTTCCGATTGATCAGATTCACCCGCGCCGCAACGATCCCGATGCTGAAGAGCAGGATCGCGGCAGAGATATGAAAAAATACAACGAATATATGCGGAATCAGGTGCGCGAGCTTCTGACGAATTACGGAAAGGTCGATATTCTTTGGTTTGACTTTTCGTATCCCGCCAAGGAAACAAATCCTTCGTGGATGCAGTTTGGCGGCGGAAAGCGTAAGGAACAATGGGAATCCGAAAAACTGCTCCAAATGGTCAGAGAGCTTCAGCCTCACGTGATCATCAACGATCGAATCGACGTTCCGCAGGATATCTCGACGCCCGAACAGCGTCAGGCAGGTACGTGGCCGCGCGACAAAGAAACAGGGGAGTATCTGACGTGGGAAACCTGTCATACCTTCTCGAATATGTGGGGATACGCCCGTGACGAGCATTCGTGGAAGACACCGAAGATGCTCATTGATCTTCTGACGAGAAGTGTGGCGCTTGGCGGAAACCTCATTATGAACGTAGGACCCACGGGCAGAGGCAACTTTGACGACCGCGCCGACAATGCGCTGAAGGTATTTGCCGATTGGATGCGCCTCAACGGTCGATCGATCTACGGTTGTACGATGGCAGAACCCGAATTTGAGGCACCCGCAGGTACGGTTCTGACACAGAGTGAGGACGGAAAGCGACTGTATATTCATTTGCAGGACTGTCAGTTTAAGGGATTTCATTTTCCGAGCCTTGCGGGACGGTTTACCTATATGCAGCTGCTCAACGATGCGAGTGAGGTCTTCTATCACGAAAATCTCAAGGCATACGATGCGGCAGGAAACTTGGAGGACGGTTCGCTCGTCATTCGAACGCCCGCCACGGCAAATACCTTGCTTGCGCCCGTGATTGAGGTCTTTTTGAAGTAACGCAAGTATCGCAGAAAAAAATAATAGCCTCTCCTTTTGGGAGAGGTGGCAGGTGAAGCCTGACGGAGAGGGTCCTTGTAAAAAGCCCTCTCAGTCGCTTCGCGACAGCTCCC
>JAZOSZ010000229.1:0-11340 GCA_045657365.1 Eubacteriales bacterium | reverse complement strand
ACGATTCGCCGGATCGTTTGCTCCGCTCGAGGATGACACGGTGGGGGATTGATGGTATAAATTTAAAACAAAATAGCGTAGCCGTGAGTTTTTCACAGCTACGCTTTTTCGTTATCGGACATCAAATGATCTCGACGTTCTTTTTTATATGAAAAAATGCAAATTTTTTATAAAAAGTTGAGACTAACTGAGACGAAATGCGACGAAGTGCTACTGTATGAGACACGAGAGTCGTGATATAATAGAGCCAACCTGATCGGGAAACTTAAAAAAAACAAAAAACAAAGGAAAAAATGAAACAATGACAGAAAAATTTCAACCTAAAAAAGCATTTGTATTATATCAGGACTTTTTTCCGACGCTGATGAAACTGAGCGTTGCGAACCGAGGTCATCTGATTACCGCCATCTATGAATATCACGGTACGGGAAAGGTGAGCTTTCCCATGAAAGGAAGCCTTGCGATCGCATTTGAAACGCTTCGCGCGACCCTTGACCGTGATGCTGCGCGTTATGCGGAGCGTTGCGAAAGAAATCGCCAAAACGGAGCCAAAGGCGGCAGACCAAGAAAGGATTCTTCCAATGAAAAAGCGGAAAAACCCAGAAAAGCGGATATAGATATAGACATAGATAAAGATATAGATAAAAATATAGATATAGATATAGATATGGATATAGAGATAGATATAGAAAGAGAGTCGCAGAGCGACGAGCTTTCTCCGAAGGAAGCTCCGCCGATCGCTCCGCCCGCCGTCCCCGACGGAAAAGATCAAGAAGAATTATATCGGTTGGGAATTCCGCTTGGCTATGCCAAGGAGCGTTGGAATCGGGCAGAGGAATACGGTCGGGAGAAAAGAATGAAGACGACCGACGTGCTGTTTGAATGGTGGAAAAAGGATCGAGAAAACCGAAAGAGCCTTTCCCTGCAAAAAAGGGGCATATCGTCCGAACATAAAAGCTACGATATCGACGCGTTTGCGGAAGCCGCCATCGCCCGCTCGTGGGCGACAATGATGGACGAGGAGTGAACGCAGAAAGGCGCGGATCAATTTCAACCTTGTAGGGGCGTGCATTGCACGTCCGTTCCAATCGTTGTGTAAAATTTTCACCAACCTTGTAGGGGCGACCATTGGTCGTCCGTTCCGATCGTTGTGTAAATTTCTTCGTTGTGGACAGTCGAGGACGTCGCCCCCTACAAGTTCTCTTCTTTTCTTTCCTTTTTCTTATCTTCGCTTCAAGTGAATTTCGTTTTACAAAAAAGAAAGGGGCTATCAAAGCCCCTTCCGTAAATGCTTTCTTTTGGGTACCTTTTCTTTCGGGGGAGAAAAAGGTACGCCCCCTTCACTTACGACAGCTTTACGACGATGACCGAGAGATCGTCGGTCGCCCCCTCGTTTTTGGCATATTTGACGACAAGGTCGGCAATGCGGTCGCAGGATACCTCGGCGCCCTGATTCCGCAACAGATCAAAGAGCCAAGGGCATTCCTCTTTGCCTTGCGTGACGCCGTCGCTGACCATCACCACCATATCCCCTGCTGTCAGGTCAAAGCCGATTCTTCGCGTATCCGATTCCTGAAGAATTCCCACGGGGACGGTACGCGAACGAAGCTTGATGATTCCGCCGTTCCGAAATACGTAGGTCGGAGCAGCTCCGTTTTTATAAAACGACGCCTTTCCCAACATCAGGTCGAGCTCCATTAAATCCACCGTTGCCGAACATTCGTGCAGACTTCCGCTTCCGCGATTTCGCAAAAATCCGTTGAGCATCCGAACTGCCATTTCGCACGGACAACCCGCGTCAATCATTTTGCGAAGATACGCGCCGCTGACGCTTGAGGTCATGGCGGCTTCGCGTCCCGAGCCCATTCCGTCGCTGATCAGGGAGAAAAAGCGTCCGTCGTCGGAGTGGAAGCTCCCGACGGTATCTCCGCAATAGCTCTCTTCGCCTTCGGCAAGAAGCGTTCTCTGTGCAAAAGCAACTGTGAACGGCGGTTGTTCGCAAAGGGCAAGAACCGTCCCCCGTTCGTCCGAAATCACGCCGTCGGTCAAAGGGAAGGGACAGACGCGCCGTACGGTCTCACAAATTTCTTCTTTTTTCTCCCGAAGTGCGTCGCAAGAGGCAGCTTCCAGATGCACCCGACGTTGGTGCGTCCCGTAGACCCCGACACGGACGATCGGCAGGGCGGCGTCGGTCAGTGCCGTGCAAATGGTTTCGGCAAGTGCCTCATCAAACGCGCCTTCTTGTTCTTGCGCGACCATTGAGGTCGCCAGAAGCTCGGAGATGGCACCGTAATCGAGGGCAAAGATTTCGGTTCGGTCGCCCAGAAGCATTTGCTTTTTTTCTGCCAACGCATTGTGATTGATTTCTTCGAGGACGTCGGGCAGACGCGTACAGCGTGCGCGGAGCGATTGCGGCGCGTGGCTCATTTCGAGGCGTCCGTCGCGATGCAACGCTGCCGAGAGCGCTCCTACCTCTGCCGAGGTGGTGCGGTACTGCTCCCCCCAACACTTTCCTTTTTCGCCACAGCTCGCGCAGGAATCCTCAAAGGCACGGTCGCAGATTCTGCGGAGATCTGCCGAGGTGGGCGTTTGCATCAGGCGCGCGACCTCTGCGAGCATGGTCGAAAGCGAAGAAAAGCTTTCGCACAGCCGTTTCATTCTCGTTTGCGTGTCAAAGGCGCGAAGCTCCCAGCGTTCGGCGTCGGAGAGGGGAAGACAAGCCGTGTTTTCCGAGTCTTCCATTCTTATTTGCGTTTCCTTGTCCTCTTTCTCCGAGGCGAAAAGCTTGTCCCACACGAAGAAGAGAACGGTCGAGGCAATGAGCGCCGAGAGCAGTCCGTTGAGGATTCCCAAGCCGCTGACGTAAATTCCCCACGCGACCGATGCCGCAAACGCCGCACTGAGCGCGAGCGCCGAGGAGACGGGGAAGAGAAGTCCCGCCGCCAGCGCCGCAAAGGCAAAGGTCGGCGCGAGCTCGACCGAAACGGCGAGTCCTGTCAGTGTTCCCGCGATCATTCCGACGACGGCGCCCTGCTTTCGCGTGACCCAAAGCGTGAAAAGCATACAGGCAAGCGCGGCAAGCGAGATGCCCCAAAGTCTGAACGTACCGAGTCCCAGAACGAGAACGGCGACAAGTGTGATTGTGCCGACCGTCCGCCGCGCCGTGCCGACGTTTGCTTCTTGGGTGAAAAGTCCGCTCAGAAGAAGCACGGTGGTGGGCGCGGCGAGAACCGAGAGGATCGTTCCGTAAAGGTCGTAATAAAGAAATCCGCCTTCGATCAAGTGATAAAGTCCGAGAGCGAAGACGCCAAGACAAGCGCTCGCCATCCGAAGACTCGTGTGCTCCGCAAAGAGGATCGGGTAAATTTCGCCCACCGTCTTCTCCCCCGCCTCGCCTGCTTCTTCTGCCGTCCACGGCGGATCGAGCACAAAGCGTGCCAGAAGACGAATGAGAAGAATGGCGCTGTAAATGCCGATCAGGAGAATCCGATCGCTTTGCGCCCACGCCGAGACGCAAAGTCCCGCATAAAGATAAAAGATCCGCCGATCGGATCCGCACAGTACGGCAATGCCCAACGGGCGTGCGCCGAAAGGAAGCGTGACGCCCCCTGAAAAATATCCGAAAAGGGCATAACAAAGACCAAAAAATACCTGTTTGAAAAAGGTGAGAGTTCCGCCTTTCGTCCGTTTCGATTCTGTGGATTCCGACACTGCCGATTCGTGTTCCAATCCCTTGTTTTGCTGCTCGTCCATATTCTTTTCCTTCCTTTGCGTTTGGTAGTTTTATTGTAGCAAAACCGAACGACGAGGCTTGTCGAAGTCTGCGGTGTGCGCCGTGCGAAGAAAAAATCGTTCGACGGCGTTTTGCTTTGGCTGTCAAAAAAAGCCCCTCATTCGTCGGGGAATGAGGGGAAATGGAGAATGTGCGCCTCGACGACCCGAATCGGAACGGACAGTCGAGGACGCCTGTCCCTACAATCAAAATAAAGAATGTGCGTTAAATGGCTACATACCCCATAATTTCGTGTTGCTTTCTTTTGGTACCTTTTCTTTTTTTAAAAACAATAAAAATCTGCAAAGAGAAGATGGCTACACAATTTATAAATTTGTGTTGCTTTCTTTTGGTTACTTTTCTTTCCCGAAAGAAAAGTAACTCGCGTCCTTCGCGTCCTTCGCGTCCTTTGCGCTATCTTTTTGTAATAACGCCAAGATGCCGCTGACGACGAGCATTGCGCCGAAGATTTGTCGAAGGAGATGCTGAGGCAGATCTTCCGAGAGCGACGTGCCGATGAGTGCGCCGACGATGCCGAAGACTGCCATGACTGCGACCGCCGAGTAGCAGATCGTCCGCGAGCGCAGGTGAACCGTGACCGATGCGCCCGAGGAAAGCAGGAAAAAAAGAAGATTCATTCCTTGCGCCGTCAGTTGCGGCGTATCGGTGAAGAGTGAAAGATAGATGACAAACAGTCCCCCGCCGCCGACGCCCATTCCCGAGAGGGCGGCAAGAAGAAAGGTGATGAGCATGGTCGTGATCAGCACGGAATATCTCCTTTCCGAATCCATTTATCGAATGATTAAAAGTACGCCCGAATAGACGACTAAGATTCCAAATAGCTTTTTGAGAAGTGAGGCGCGCAGGCGTCCGAGCAGAAATCCGCCGACGATGCCACCCAGCACGGCAGGAAGCACGAAGACGCCGAAGCCCTCGGTGACGAGGTGACCTGCCAGCGCGTAGCGAACACAGGAGACCGCCGAAATCGGAAGCATCGCGCACAGCGCGTTTGCGTAAAGATCGCGGCGTTCGTAGGCTTCTCCCAAAAAGCGTGACAAGGCAAAGACGGCAATGATTCCGCCTCCCGCCCCGAGAAGACCGTTGGCAAATCCCGCCAAAAGTCCCGCGCCCGCCAGCGAAAACGCCGCCGTGCTTTTTCCGTATCGTCGCCAAGCAGTAACTCTCATTGTTTTTCCCCCTCGAAAAAATCGCCAAAATCCTGAAAAACGACTTGCAAGAAGATTCTCTTTATGATATAATAATTCTGTATATTCAGCAATGCAAGCTCTTTTGGGAATAGTTTTCCCCAAGAGCCGAAAAATATCCGAAAAAACGATCGATCGGGAGGTAGAATTCTACGTATGGCAACCCAAAAGAAATCCTCATCTAAAAAAACGCCCGTTCAAAAGGCGACCAAGAAAGTAGCGAACAAAGCGAAAAGCGAAGTCAAAAAGAACGTTAAAAAGAACGTCAAAAAGAAGATGTCGCCAAAGGACAGCCCTGCCCGCGTCGAAAAAGAAGCCGTGCAGAAGCCGATGAAAAAGGAGCGGGGGATTCTTTGTAAGCTGATGCCCTATTTCTTTCTTCTCTTTGCGCTCGTACTGGCAATTTCGCTCTTTATTATCCGCGTGCTTGGCATTGACGACGGTGCCGGAGCGGTCGGCTACGGAATTTTGTGGCTGTTCGGCGGATTCTTTGGCGGAGCCACCGTACTCCTTCCCTTGGTGTTCGGTTATCTCGGCGTCAAGTGGTGCTTCTATAACGTCAAGTGGACCGAGGCGGATTTTGTGCCGTCCTCGGAAAATTACGACGACTACCGCAAGGCGCGCCGCCGTATGATCTTGCAGAGCGTGATGAGCGGACTCGTCGTGCTTTTCGTGGCAATTCTCTTTGCGACCGTCGCCGATTACCGCGATCTGGATCTGGCGGAAATGTGGACCGACGGCGCGGAAGAGCTATTCGTTGGCGGTGGTGTGATCGGCGGACTGTTCGGTTATCTGATGCTTGCCGCATTTGAAGCCGTTCTGACCTATGTGATCGTCATTTTCTGTTTGTTGCTTTTCCTTGTATTTGCGCTTGGTTTAACGCCCGATTACTTGATCCGAAAGATTCAGGAAGGTCGTGAGCGCCGCGCCGAGGAGCGTGCTCTTGCGTGGGAAGCCCATCTTGCCGAAGAAGAAGAGGAAGCAGAAAGAAACAAAAAAGAAAAGGCGGCAGCGGCAGCAGCCGCGGCGGCAATGGTAGCGGCGAGTGCCAAGAAGGGTGCGCCGACCGAGATGCCCGAAGAGATCGAAGAAAAAGAAAAAGAAAAGAAAGAAGAGCGCGAGGAAGAGACTCCTGAAGCCGCGTCCGAACCGACCGAGACGCCTCTCCGATCGGTAGCTCCTGCGGCAGCGATGGCGGCAGGTGCGGCGACGGCAGCGGCAGCGGCTCCGATGACCTCGGCACCTGCCGTTGGTGAGGATTACGGAGACGACTCGACGCTCGATACCAACGAATACGATAATCTGGACGATATTTTCTGCGGTCTTGAATCCAAGGCTTCGCAGACGGCGAAACCCGAAGAGGAAGCGCCCGAACAAGCGTCTCTGAATCTTGGGGTGCTGGACGCGGACGAAATCCGTTCCGATCTCTCGCAGATTGCGCCCGAGGAAGGGGACGGAGAAGAAATCGAAGAGGTTTTCTCGCCCTATCTCTTCCCGCCGATCGATCTTCTGCTGAAAAACAAAAATCAGGATACCGAAGACCATACCGCAGAAACGACCAAAAACGCTAACATTCTCGTAGAAACCCTCAAGAGCTTCCGCATTAACGTGCAGGAGATTCAGCACTCCCGCGGACCGACGATTACGCGTTACGAGCTGCGTCCCGAAGCAGGTGTCCGCGTTCGTTCGATTGCCAATCTCGTGGACGATATTGCCCTGAGCCTTGCGACCTCGGGCGTCCGTATCGAAGCTCCGATTCCCGGGAAGCCGTTCGTTGGCATTGAGGTGCCGAACAAGGTTCGCGCGACCGTGTATCTGCGCGATCTGATTGAAAATTCGCAGTTCACCGATGCCAAGAGCAAGCTGACGGCGTCGCTCGGTATGGACGTCGGCGGAAATCCGATTTACTTTGATATTACCAAGATGCCCCACATGATCATCGCGGGTGCTACGGGTATGGGTAAGTCGGTCTGTATCAACAGTATTATTATCAGCATTCTGTATAAGGCGCGTCCCGAGGACGTCAAGCTGATTCTCATCGACCCCAAGAAGGTCGAGTTTAACCTCTACAAGGATATGCCGCATCTTTATTGCCCGATCGTCAGCGAGCCCAAGAAGGCGGCGGGTGCGCTTGCGTCTGCCGTGGCGGAAATGGAACGCCGCTTCGAGCTGATCGAAGAGGTGGGTGTGCGCGATATTGCGTCCTATAACAGCGCTACCGAAAACGATCCCTACAAGGAACATCTGCCGCACATGGTCATTATCATCGACGAGCTTGCCGATCTGATGATGACGGCGCCCGACGAGGTCGAAACCGCGATCTGCCGTCTGGCACAGAAGGCGAGAGCCGCAGGTATCCATATCATCATCGGTACCCAGCGTCCGTCGGTCGACGTCATCACGGGTCTGATCAAGGCGAATATTCCTTCCCGAATTGCTTGTACGGTCGCGTCGCAGGTTGACTCGCGTACGATCATTGATATTGCGGGTGCCGAAAAGCTGATCGGACGCGGAGATATGCTCTTCGCTCCCGTTGGCGCATCGAAGCCGATCCGTGTGCAGGGCGCGTTCGTTTCCGACACTGAGGTCGAAAACGTCACGACCTTCGTTCGTGAGAACAATGCCAAGGCAAAATACAACACCGAGTTTATGTCGAAGCTCGAAGAAGCTGCCGCAGGTATCGGACAGAAGAAATCGTCGGGTGGCGGCGACGCGGTGGCGTCGGCGGACGTCGACGGCGGGGACGATAAGTTTGCCGCAGCCGTCCGACTTGCCGTCGAGGAAGGCAAAATCTCGACCTCGCTGATGCAACGCCGTCTTGGCGTCGGCTACGGCAGAGCCGCAAAGATCATCGACACGATGGAAGAGATGGGCTACGTTTCCAAGCCCGACGGCAACAAGCCGCGTCGCGTGCTTCTGACGGCAGACGAATACGCGCGCCGCGTCGAAGAAGGAACGCTCGGTGGCGGGGACGAATAATTTGGAGGAATTAGAATGAACAAGTTTTTCTTTATGCGCTTTCCCGAGGGAAGAAGAAAAGCGCTGACCTTCAGCTATGACGACGGCGTTCAGGACGACCGACGCCTGATCTCCATTCTTGATCAATACGGAATGAAGGGAACGTTTAACGTCAACGTCGGCTACTACGCGTCCGAGCCCGGACACAACCGTATGTCGAAGGATCAAGTGACCGAGCTGTTTGCAAATTCTCCTCACGAGGTGGCGACTCACGCTTTCTCGCACCCCTTCCTCGGTACGCTTCCTCCTGCAATGATCGCAGGGGAGATCATCAAGGATCGCGAGGCGCTGGAGGCACAGTTCGACAGAATCGTTCGCGGACACGCCTACCCGATGGGAAGCTACAACGATAAGGTGGTGGACGTGCTCAAGGCTTGCGGCATCGCTTATGCGAGAACGACCGTATCGACCGAAAAGTTTGATCTTCCCACCGATTGGCTTCGTTGGGGAGCCACCTGTCACCACAAAAACCCGCGCCTGATGGAGCTGGCGCAGAAGTTTGTGGAGAAGCCCGCGCCCTATCATTCCAAGCTTTTCTACCTTTGGGGACACAGCCATGAATTCAACGAAAAGCACGATAACAACTGGCACGTGATCGAGGAATTCTGCGCCTATATGGGCGGCAGAGAGAGTGAAATCTGGTACGCGACGAACATCGAGATCTTTGAATATATGGAGGATTTCGATCGATTGATCTACTCGGCAAACGGCGATATTGTCAAAAATCCGACGGCGCGGACGCTTTGGTTTGATTTTGAGGGACAGTCCTTCTCGATCGCGCCCGGGGAAAGCTTCCGCATTTCCGACAGGAGAGATCCGAATGGTAAGGACTATTGGGTTTGACGGAACGTCGCTCGCTTTGCGTGAAGCGGGCGCGGGCGACGAAGCCTTGGTCAATGCGTTCTTTGATCAAATGGGCGGAGAGAGTCGCTCTGTGTTCAATCGCGGAGAATATAACCGCAAGGGACTTCTGAAATTTTGTCAGAGAGGCGACGCTACGAGAAAATATTGGTTGCTCGCGGACGAAAACGAAATGCTCGGCTACGTCTTTTTCCTCGATTGGAATATGAAAATTCCCACGCTCGGCGTTGCTGTGCGCGACGATCTGCGGGGAGAACGCCTCGGACGAGCCCTTTGCGAAGCCGCCATCGAAGAAGCGAAACAGTATGGCAAAGGCGGTATCACCCTCACCACGCACCCCGCCAACGCCCGCGCGCAAACGCTTTACGAGTCGCTTGGCTTCCGTTGCCTCGGCATTGCAAGAAATTGCACGGAGCTTGTTTATCTTCTGAATTTTAAAGACGAAAAATAAAACAACAAAAAATTCGATAACACGAAGCGCAGTTGTGAAAACAGCTGCGCTTTTTGGTTGAAATTTTCCCATTGTTTGCGGGCTGTCGAAGGCACGGCAAGCCAGCGAGTTTGCTTCGCAAACGTCGGCTAGCCCCTACCATCAAAAATAAAGAATGTGCGTCAAACGCAGAAAGGTACGGAATTCTCTCTCACCTTGGTAGGGGTCGGCGCCTCGACGACCCGTTTTAAAACGGACGACCGATGGTCGCCCCTACGGGTTTGAGAGCAAATATTGTTTGTGTTGTTTTCTTTTGCCTACTTTTCTTTTTCAAAAGAAAAGTAGGTATATTTTCCCTTCTGATGACACAAAATAATGGAAAAGAATTGTCGGGGGAACGTATATGCGTAGATTAAGTGAGAACTATTCCGAGAACGTGGCGTGGTTGGACAAGACGCTTCGTGTGTCGGAAAATTTTGACGTTTTGAGCAAGAAATTGCGTGTCGGTGAACAAGAGCTTACATTATATTATATAGACGGCTTTGTGAAGGACACCGTAATGCAAAAGCTGATGATGCACTTCTTGTCGCAAAAGAAGCTGCCGCGCTCGGCAAGCGAATTTATGGAGACTGCCGTCCCTTACGTGGAGACCGACGTGACCGAGGACGTCGATCTGATGATACAAATGGTGCTTTCGGGGGCGACGCTGCTCCTTGGCGAGCCCTTCGGCTCACAGGCAATCGTCATTGACTCGCGGACCTATCCCGCCAGAGATACCGCCGAGCCCGAGGGTGACCGCGTGATGCTGGGCGCACGCGACGGCTTTGTGGAAACCCTCATCTTTAATACGGCGCTGATCCGTCGAAGAATCCGCAATCCCGCGCTGACGATGAACTATCTGACGGTCGGGGGCGATTCCAAGACCGACGTGGTTCTTTGCTATCTTTCCGACCGTGCCGATCTTTCGTACGTGGAACAGCTCAAAAAGAAGCTCTCGTCGATTCGGACGGGGGCGCTGACCGTAGGACATCAGTCGCTCGCTGAGTGTCTGATCCGTCAGCGGTGGTACAATCCCTTCCCGAAGATCCGAACGACCGAGCGTCCCGACTCTGCGGCGGCGCAGCTTCTGGAAGGCAGTGTTCTCATTCTGATCGACAACACGCCACAGGCAATGGTGCTTCCCTCGACGATCTTCGATTTTATGCAGGAGTCGAACGATTTCTATTTTCCGCCGCTGACGGGAACCTATATCCGACTCGTGCGCTACGTCGTCTTTCTGTTTACCCTCATCATCACGCCCGTGTGGTATCTGATGACGAAATATCCCGCGCTCGTGCCGGGGTGGCTGACCTTTGCGCTCCCCGAGGACACGGGGCAGCTTCCGATCTTTGCACAGCTTTTGCTGGTGGAATTTATCATTGACGCTTTGCGCTTGGCGTCGCTCAATACGCCCAATATGCTCAATAATTCGCTCTCGGTCGTCGGCGGTCTGATTCTCGGAGATTTCGCGGTCGATATCGGTTGGCTGATTCCCGAGGTCATTCTCTATATGGCGTTCGTCGCCATTGCCAATTTTACGCAGAGAAGCTACGAGCTTGGCTACGCGATCAAGTTTTTGCGGATTATGCTTCTCGTTTCGATTGCGATCTTCGGGTTCTGGGGATTCGTCGGGGGACTTTTGCTCTGTCTTGTTCTGCTTCTGACCAACCGTACGGTCAACGGAAAACACAATTATCTCTATCCTCTGATTCCGTTCCGCGGACGCGCCCTCGCTTCGCTCCTCTTCCGAGTGAAAAAACGCGACGTATAAATCGCTTCTCCGATCTGTTTTTCGGCAGATCGGAGAAAATTTTTGAAAAAATTTCAAAAAACGCAAAAAAGAGCCGTTTTGGCAGGTTTTTTTCGTGGTTTTGTCGTAGAAAAACGCCATTTTTTGTTTAAAGTGAATAAAAAATGATTGAAAAAAGGCAAAAAATTCTATAATTATTGATAATTGAAAAAAAAAGAAAGTTGTGATATAATTACAAAGCTTGATGTGCGTTGAAGCGAGAGGT
>JAZOSZ010000228.1:0-4514 GCA_045657365.1 Eubacteriales bacterium | reverse complement strand
ATTCCCTTTTCCTTTTCCAAAAGATCCAGCGCAACGAAAAATTCCTTGTTCATTTTTATTCCATCCTTCTAAAATTGTATATCATTCATTAAATTCGATCAAAATTCAAAATAGGTTTGGATCTTCGCCACCGATGCACGCGGAAATTCCATTTCGGTTCCGTTGGCATCAATGCGAACCTCTCCGTTTTCTCCCAGCGGCAGAAGAACGCCTCGGAAGTTCTTAGCTCCGTCTAAGGGCGCATAGAGGCGAACCTCAACGTCCCAACCCTCACAAGCCATAATATGCTCCTCGGTTCTCAGCTCGCGCTCAACTCCGGGAGAAGAGACCTCAAGATAATACTGCTCCTCGATCGGATCAGCCTCATCGAGGATCGGATCGATCGCGCGGTGCATCTTTTCACAATCGTCAATCGTGATTCCTTCCTCGGAATCAATGGTAATTCTTAAAATTCGTCTTGCACCTTCCTTCACGAATTCAACGTCCCATACCCAACAACCGATTTCCTCGGCAACGGGTTCGGCAAGTGCGCGAACGATTTCGGCAATGCTTGGATTCTTTGCCATTTCTACCTCCTTACGAAAGACCGACAAATTAACAAGTAAGAGTGGGTTCTCTCAAACCCACTCCCATCATCTTATGTATTATAACACACTCTTTGATAAAATGCAATACTTTTTTCAATATTTTTTCAATATTTTATACTTTTTTTCTTCGGCGGCAAATCACAAAACCAACGGCGAGAATGCTAATCGGAATCAATACGACCGATACAATCATCAAGAAGAGTGTTCCTTCCCCCGTCATCTGCAAATACGAAGCATCGTAGCACACCTCGTCGGGAAGCGTCACCGTCGATTCGTACGTCAGATTCGTCCAATCGCGAACGAGATACAGGCAGTATGCGTTATAGACGGCAGAATCATCACTCATTTCCTCACTCGACACCGCAAAGGATTCGGCACCGGTAAACCAAACCAGCTTGCCGCCTTCCACAGCTTCCACAGCCGCCGCAAGTACCTTCTTTCCTTTTGTAGCGGGATCTTCGCCAAGCATTGCTCCCGACGAGGTCGTCAAAATTGCCTGACGGTCGAACGGTTTCTCAGTCTCACGGAAGGAAATCGCATTTCCCTTTGTAATCATCGGAGCCACACCCTCAAGATCGAGCGTTGCCATCGCACCGTGCTCAGTATGAACGATGACATCGACCGAATCACTGATCATCACCGTCGGTTCTTCGATTTCTTCCTCATCCAGTACCCGAATCTCTTCCATTACGACGTCCGAGGTAGCAGAAAGACCGTACTCTCCCAAAAACGAGCTCAGATTCGGGAAGGAAAGCTGTTGCGTGCCTGTTACCACCGTCAAAAGTCCCCCACCCTCAACATAGGTGCGAAGTGCCTCAATCTTTTCTGTAGAATAGTCTTCGGTCGGTGCAAACAAAAGTACCGATGCCGCGTCGGCGGGAACCGAAGATGCCGACGCAAAATCCAACACCCGATATCCCCCGCCAAAGGAAAGCGAAATCTGCGCGTACAGAGTCGACGAAAGATCGCTCTCTCCGTGACCCGTCAAAACGTAGTGTGTGGGAATAATTTCCGCACGCACGTATTCGAGCATCGTCAGAAGCGCCGCTTCGCCACCAAAATACAACTGTACCTCGTTGAGAAGGAGCGCGAGATAATCGGTATATTGCTCACTCTGAGAAAACATTGCCACGTAATATTCGTATTGACTCGGCGTCATCTCGCCAAAGCCCATTTCATTGAGTGATTGATTGTCGGTGGTATAGTAAAAGAGATCGGAGTATTGTAGCACCGCCGTCCGCCTCTCACCGTCAAGAATCAGGGTATTGCTCGCGATATTCTCGGAAGATGTTCCCGCACGAGCCAAAAGCGTCTCACAATCCTCCGCATCGGCAATCCGAAAATCCAAACGGTTGCTGTACGTGCAAAAATGCTCCAAATAATATTCAAACTGCGCGTCGCTTCCGTCGGAATTCAAAAGGTAGAGCGTGACAGGCTCGTCAAGCTCGGAAAGATATTCTTTCGTTTCAGCGGAAAGCGTATAAAGTTTGTTCGCACTCACGTCCCAAAAGCGGGCACGCGCGGGAATCAAAAGAAGGATAAGATTCAGAAGAATTGCCGCAAGAATCAAAAGAGAAATCCAAAGAACGAGGCTTCTTTTTTTCGTTGTTTCTACCATTTCTGCCACCTCATTCCTCTGTGAGCTTTCGCGAAAGCAAAAGCGTCAAAACCGTAAAAAGCGCTCCCACCGACAGATAGAGCACCACCGCGTCCAGATCGACGATGCCAAACACAAACGGAGCATAGGCACCGAAGAGAGAAAGCTTTGCCAGAATCTCTGCCAAAATTCCCGTCGTGGAAGCCGAAAGATAGGAGAGAATCACAAGAGCGCCCGTCACAGCGTACGTCGCGGCAAGCGCCGCCCACTTGTTTTTCAAACAAAGTGCAAGAAAACCGTCAAGGGCAAGCATTGCTACGCCAAAAAGGAAAAAAGCGAGCACTGCCATATAAGCAGAGGGATAATACACTGTCCCGAACATTCCAAGCAATACGGGAACAAAGAGCAATACCGCCGTCAATATAACCAGTATCAGAAGCATTGCCAAAAGCTTGCCAATCACAAGAGTACGAGCCGAGATTGGAAGTGAGCTGAGAAAGCCAGCTACACCTTTTTTTCGTTCTTCCTGCATCGTAGAAACCGTAAAAATCGGCAGAAGAAGTGCAAAAAATACCGTCAGATAAGAAAGCACGTATTCAAAATTGGCATACTGGTATATG
Source organism: Eubacteriales bacterium (assembly GCA_045657365.1). Classification (GTDB taxonomy): domain Bacteria; phylum Bacillota; class Clostridia; order Oscillospirales; family CAG-272; genus HGM12713. The sequence continues at coordinate 1,710 of JAZOSZ010000228.1, read as the reverse complement.
CCGTGAAACATCGAAACCAACACGCCAAGTCCCAAAGCAAATGCCGACAAGACGCAGTAAAACCAAAAGGAGTGCCCATAGGAATTGAGCTGTCTGTGTAATGCCGCAATCATCTTCCCTTCTCCTCTCCCTCAAAAATCGCATTGCGAGATTTTCCGTTTTCTTTTGATAAGAGTTCCAAAGACGCAAATACCTCAGCAAGAGAATGGCTGTCTTCTCGCTCGGAAAGCGCCGATTCCAATTCGGAAAAGCTACCGTTTGCCACAAGGGTGCCGTCCGAAAGAATCACCACATCCTCACAAAGCGATTGCATCACGGAAAGATCACCGCCGCCGAAAATGACGGTTTTGTGTTTTCCGAGCATTGCTATCAAGTCAAAAAACTCGGGCGTCGGATCGTCAAATAAGAGGATACTAGGATTTCCGATCAGCGCTGCCGCAAGGCTCAGCCGCTTCTTTTCTGCCGAGGATAAGCGTTCCGTAAGACGGTCTTCGATCGGCGTTAAATCAAGCAAAGCAATTGCTTCCGAGACCTGACGCAAGCAAAGCTCGGAAGAAACACCGCGAGCCTCTCCCACAAAGCCCAAAATCTCTGACACCGTCATTTTTTCGTAAAACTCGGGCGCCTTGGGAACGTATCCCACCTTCTTTTTCCACTCCGTCGACGAAAAATCAATCTTTTCTCCGCCGAACGAAAGCTCTCCCGAATCGGGCAAAAAGACGCCCGCAAGAAGCGAAAGAAGCAGCGAAGCATCTACGCCAAACGGTGAGAGAATGCCGTGAACGCCCCCCTTGGAAATTGAAAAGGAAAGCGTTTTGAGCGACGTAGACTTTCCCGCGCAACTCAAGTCCTTGACAGAAATTATCGAATCGATCATTGTATCTGCCAAAAGAATCACCCCCAAAAATCATAATGCAAAAGATATTTGTTTTATTGTAACATATAACTGTGAATTTTTTTTGACGGAACAATAATATTTTTAAAAAAGAGGAGAAAAAAGAAGAAAAATAAATATTTTTTATTTTTTTTCAAAAAACTCTTGACAAGGGATTTTTTGTATGGTATACTATTCAAGCGTTCGGCAAAAAATACCGAAAGCAACACAATGGCGGGATAGCTCAGTTGGCTAGAGCAATCGGTTCATACCCGATAGGTCATGGGTTCAAGTCCAATTCCCGCTACCAGGCCCGTTGGTCAAGCGGCTAAGACACCGCCCTTTCACGGCGGTAACGGGAGTTCGATTCTCCCACGGGTCACCAATAAAAAAACACACCGATGGGTGTGTTTTTTTGTTGGTGACCCAAAGAAATGATGAGAGACGATAGGGAGGTGAGGGAAGGATGCCACTCCGATTTTCAGACGAATTTTTTCTGTTCGACCTGTCGGACCGCGGTCGCATGATCACGGGAAGAGCACCGTCGGCCCGCTTGAAGCAGATGCGTGAGTATGCTTACCGATACGTAAGCGCCGACGCCTGGGAGGAGATCCGCGCCTTCCTTCAAAGCTTCCGTCGGGCGGTCCTGCTGGTCCGCACGGAGGAGGGTGTGGCGGTGATCAGCTCTGACCTCATGCCCGCGGCATCTGTAGGGATCCTTCTATTTCCTATGATGGACGAAAAGCTGCTTGAATCCTTGATGAACGGAAGGGAAACCGTCCTGTGGGATTATGGATCGGCATTTCCCTTTGAGGGCAAACGAAAAAGCCAAAGAC
>JAZOSZ010000227.1:0-3413 GCA_045657365.1 Eubacteriales bacterium | reverse complement strand
CCTCTTCCTCGTCGCGAATGTCACGGATATGCTCCTTCATATCGTCAAACATTTCCTGCACCTTGATGTTGGCTCCGCCGTGCAAAGGGCCTTTCAGCGAGCCGATGCCCGCGGAAATTGCCGAATAGGTGTCGGTTCCCGAGGACGAAATGACACGGCAGGTAAAGGTCGAGTTATTTCCGCCTCCGTGCTCTGCCTGAATAATCATACAGAGATCCAAAAGACGAGCCTCCTCCTCGGTATATTTCTTGTCCGAACGAAGCACGCGCAAGAAATTCTGTGCCGTGCTCAGATTGTCCTTCGGAACGTGAAGCGTAAGGCTCTTGTTATGGAAATTCGAACGATATACCGAATACGAATGCGCCGCAATTACAGGCAAACGTGCGATAATGTCAATGCTCTGACGAACGACGTTTTCGAGTCTTGTATCATCGGGATTCTCGTCGTAGGAATAGAGCGCAAGAACCCCCATCGACATCATATTCATGATCGATGGCGAGGGGACCTTCATCAGAACGTCCTCGGTGAATCGAGGCGGAAGATGACGTTTGCTCGCAATCAGCTCGTTAAAGCCGTCAAGCTCCGCCTTGTTCGGCAGCTTGCCGAAGAGCAAAAGATACGCGCACTCCTCAAAACCGTATCTCTCTTCGGCGCGAACACCGTCGACGATCTTGGTCATATCCATTCCGCGATATTCCAGCTTACCGTCGTCGGCGATACGCTCACCTTCATATACCATATATCCGTGCGCATTACCGATGTTCGTCACACCCGCCATCACGCCCGTTCCGTCTTTTTCACGCAAACCGCGCTTGACACGGAAATTCTCAAACGCCTCGGGCGGGATCTTATTGGCACTCTTCGCCGCCACAAGACAACTTTCGTACGCGTCCTTTGTCACACCCTCGTCGATATTTCGGTTCAGATCAAATCGATCCATTCTCTTCTTACCTCCAAAAAGTCTAAACTTCTTGTATTATAGCACGATTTTCAGCGTTTTGCAAGAGTTATATTGAAAAAATTCATAAAAACGATAGTTTTTTTCTATTGCTTCTTTGAATTTATTTATTTTTGAAAGAAATTTATTTCAAAAATCATTTTAAGTGCGCTGAATGTCTGCCCCAAGCGTTCGGAGCTTTGTGACGAGATCTTCGTAACCGCGATCAATAAATTCCAATCCCGTAATCGTCGTCACACCTTCCGCGCCGAGTGCCGCAATCACAAGTGCCGCTCCCGCACGAAGATCGGTCGCTCTCACCGCCGCTCCCTTCAGTGTGGGAACACCGGTAATATACGCCGCATTATTTGCCACGTCGATCGTCGCACCCATTTTTTTCAATTCGTCCGCATATTTGAAACGACCGTTCCAGATTCCCTCGGAGATCGTGCTGATTCCCACCCGCGAGGTACAGAGCATTGCGCTGAACTGTGGGTGCATATCGGTTGGAAATCCGGGATAGGGATTGGTCTTGATCGCCGTAGAACGGTACGAGCGATCGGAAAATACCGTAATCGCATCGTCGGTACAGCTTACCTTTACGCCGATCTCACGAAGCTTCATCGTAATCACTTCCATATGCTTTGGAATAACACGGCGAACCGTTACCTGTCCGCCTGCCGTTGCCGCCGCAACCATATAAGTACCTGCCTCAATCATATCTGGCGCCAGCTCGTACTGACAGCCGTGCAAAGATTTTACCCCGCAAATACGAATCTTTCCCGTTCCCGCGCCGCTGATATCGGCACCGCAAGCATTCAGAAAGCTTGCCATATCCACGATATGCGGCTCGCGTGCCGCGTTCTCCAACACCGTTACGCCTTTAGCGCATACCGCCGCAAGCATCACGTTGATCGTCGAGCCGACCGACGCAACGTCAAAATAGATCGTCGTTCCTCGCAACCCTTTTTCTGCCACCACGTGCAGGTTTGCGCTATCGGCAAAGTCAACCCTCGCACCAAGCTGCTCAAAGCCCTTGATATGCTGATCGATCGGACGGTTTCCAAAATCACAGCCACCCGAATTACCGACGCTCGCCTCGTGAAAACGACCCAGCATCGCACCGATCAGATAGGTCGAAGCGCGCATTTTGCCAACAAGCTCGAGGGGCGGACTTTTCATCACCACACCGCGCGTATCGATCAGAACGGTATCCGCCGTCACAAAGCGCACCTTCGCGCCCAGCGACCGAAGCATTTCAAGCGCCAGAGAAATATCACTCACGTCAGGAACGTTGGAGAGAGTACAAATATCGTTTGCGGCAATGGTCCCGAAAATTACGGGGAGCGCGGAATTCTTCATTCCGCTGATATTCACTTCACCGTAGAGCGGCTTCCCGCCACGGATCATCAGTTTTTCCATAGTCGCCTCCGTCAATTTTTTCACAGAGCCCCGCTCTGCATAGTCTTATTTTATGCAAACCTTCCCGCAAGCGTCACCGATCGCGGTAATACGCCACCGCAAGATCCACCACCATTCCGTAGCTTTTCGTCCCTTCGGTTCCGTGTATTGTCAAAAAGGTATCGTTCACCGCCTCGGAAACGTCACCCGCCACCGAGTCGCGGTACCGGTCAAAGAAATCCGAATACGCCGACATCTCCGCCTTCACACGGTTCGGGAGCGTGGCATACACCTCACGATAGCGTTCGGGGGACGCCGACCAAAGCGCCGATGCCACGTATTCGTAAAGATTGAGAAACGCCGAATATCGAAGATAGGCGTCTTCCGATTCCATACACACCAAAAACGCCATAAAGTTTGCTTCGTCCTCGCGGGCAATTCCGCGTTGATGCGAAAGCTCGTGCGCCGCCGTAAAGGGAATCGTATAATCGGGAAAAGCAACGTTGATATTCGCCTCACCCGTAAAGAAGGTATAAACCCCCGTAATATGCGTATAGGACATCGCTCGGCTGAGCATCACGGGCTTGACCCGACTTCGCAAACGCGGCACGAAGGCATATTCGTCGCAAGCAAGATCGTACGCCTCATTCAGGCGTTCACTCAGTTCGGTGTAACCGTACGGCATCACCGAGAAATTTGTTTCCCCCGAATAAACGATCTGCCCTGTCATCGCTTGAAGCTCGTCGGAAAGAATCATCGCCGTTTCATAAAGCTCCTCGGCACTCACCTCGCGTCGGTCAAGCCCCAGCTTTTCATCGAGCGTCGTACCGCGGTATCCGGGGGCAAAGCCAACCGCAAACAGAGAAAATACCAATGCCACCACCGAAAGAATCGCGCCGCAGTAAATCCCTACGTTGCGCCAGGTATCGGAGTAGCGGCGAATCCCGAACAGCGCGAGAAGCACAATGATCGCGGGTAGAAGCAAGAGCAAAAATTCCGCCAGTGAAAAAGGAATCCAACTCGTCAGATGCGCAAAAAAACCGCGCAACACCGAGCTGATATAAGTCGGAGGCCA
>JAZOSZ010000226.1:0-2324 GCA_045657365.1 Eubacteriales bacterium | reverse complement strand
GACGTGATCATTGACGGCGGACAGACGGGTAACCCCTCTGCCGAGCAGTTCCTTTCGGCATTTGACGGCTTGAACGTCGATCATATTTTCGTATTCCCCAATAACGGAAATATTCTTCTGACAGCACAGCAGGCGGCAGATCTCTGGGACGGCGCTCCCGTGAGTGTGATCCCGACGAAAACCCTGCCGCAGGGGTACGCCGCACTGTCGGTCTTTAATCCTGCCATTACCTCTCCCGAGGATCAGATCGATGATCTGATCGCGGCAAAGGACGCCGTCGTTTCGGGAGAACTGACTGTTGCCGTTCGCGATACGGTGATCGGCGGAGTTTCGGTCAAAGAAGGGGAATATATCGGAATTCTCGACGGAGAATTGCTGACCTCACACAGTGATCCGACCGTCGCACTCGGAGATATGATTGAGAAGATCGAGGATCTTGATGAGCGCGAACTGATTACGCTCTTCGTCGGAGAAGCTGTTTCCGAAGAAGAGCGCGTCGCCATGACCGAAGCACTGGAGGAGCGCTTTGAAGACCACGTCGTCGAGATTTATCTTGGCGGACAAAAAGTGTATGATTATCTGATTGCCGTAGAATAAGGAGAAAATGAAATGAAAAGCTATAAAATTGCGATTGACGTCATGGGAAGCGACAACGGTCCCGAGCTTTTGGTGGAAGGTGCCGTGCAGGCACTCGCTGAGCACGAGGAGCTCTCAGTGGCTTTGTTCGGAGATGCCGAAATCATTGAGAAAAAGCTCGATGAGCTTGGTGCGGATCGAGCGCGGATTGAGGTTGTTCACGCATCGGACGTGATTACCAATTACGACCACCCGATGGAAGCCATTTTCCGAAAAAACGATTCGTCGCTCGTCAAAGCGCTTGTAGCGCTCGGAGAGAGAGAAGATCTTGTGGGACTGATTAACGCAGGTAGTACGGGCGCGCTTTTGGCAGGTTCGCTTCGCTACGTTCCCGCCAAGGAGCTCAAACGTCCCGCGCTTGCGGCAATTCTTCCCGCAGAGCAAGGGGGATTTACCTGCCTTTGCGATACGGGTGCCAATATTGACTGTAACGCCGATCAGCTCGTTGGATTTGCTCAAATGGGTTCGGCATTTATGAAAGAGTTTTACGGTATTGAGTCCCCAAGAATCGGGCTTCTTTCCAACGGTGCCGAGGAAACGAAGGGCAATAAGCTCGTCAAGGAAACGCACGCGCTTCTCAAACTTGAGCCCGACCTTCATTTTGTTGGAAACATTGAAGGAAACCGCGCACTTTCGGGCGATTGCGACGTCCTCGTTTGCGACGGCTTTGCGGGAAATCAAGTATTTAAGAACTCCGAAGGAATCGCACGCCGTATCATTACCGACGTGGTAAAATACGCTAAGAAAACGGGCAATCCCGAAATGATGAAGCTCGTGGCGCACCTGATGAGTATTTACGATTTCAGTGCGCTTGGCGGTGCAATCATTCTCGGCGTCGGAAAGCCGATCATTAAGGCAAGAGGAACGGCAAACGCCGATTCAATTCGAAACACCGCGTCGATGCTTTTGAATATGTCGAAAAATCAGACTCTGTTTTACGGCAGGGATCACAGATAAATTATCTGAAACAAATAAAAAGGAGAAAGAACGATGAACGGCAAAAGAAAAATTTTATGTACCTCCACGGGCTGTATTGAATATGCCCCCGAACGTTACAGAAAATACGACATTGATTTTATCCGAGTACACGTGCATTTTCAGGAAAAAGAATATCTTGAAGGACTGAATCTTGACCCCGTAGAATTTTATCGGGAGCTGGAAGTTTTGGAGGATGCCAAGAATCACCTGCCTTATACCTCGATGCCGACGCGGGAAGAGATTATGGCACATTTTGAAAAGGCTTGCGCCGAGGGCTACGACGAGGTAATCGTGATTGCGCTGAGTTCCTATCTTGGCGGTACTTATAATCTCATTCGACTGATTGCCGAGGAGTTTTCCAATCGCATTAAAATCACCGTGATCGACTCGAAAATCGCGTGCTTTGGTGAAGGTCTGCTTGCGATCAAGGCGGCGGAAATGGTTGAGAACGGTGTTCCCACCGAAACGATTCTCAAGGAAATTGCCTGGATGATGAAGCGTCAGGAATTTCTCGGTGTCGTAGGAAGACTCGACTATCTCATTTACAACGGACGTCTCAAGGGCGGTAAGGCGCTGATGGGAAAAATGCTCAGCATTTGTCCCGTGCTTCATTTTACGCACGAAGGAGAAATCTGTGCGCTCCAGAGTGTAAGAACGATCAAAAAGGCAATGCACCAGCAATGTGTTATTTTGAAAGAAATGATTGGTGA
>JAZOSZ010000225.1:0-10828 GCA_045657365.1 Eubacteriales bacterium | reverse complement strand
GCCTTGGTCGAGGTGATTGCGGGTACGGTAGCATCATCACCGTTCGCGTCTACGAGCTTGTGATCGCGAATGTTGAAATAGAGCGTGGTGACGGTATTGCCGTCGTGGAATTTGATCGTATAAGTATTCGGTGTGTGTGCCGCAACGAAGGACAGAGCGTCCTCTGCGGGAATGCTTTCGCCGTCAGGCAGCAGGAACTCTTCGGTCGGATGCGTCGACGCGCGGAGCAAACGGAAGGTCTGCTGCGTGCTCGGTCGGATCAGACGGATATCTCCGTCGGTAATCGTTCCACTCTTATCTACGTCGATATACCACGTGTCAAAGGTATAACCGTCCATCGTGGGAATCGGGAGCGTCAGTGAGCGGTCTTCTACGTCGTATTCCAACGGGAAGCTCATACCGCCAAACGTAATCGTCGTCGAATAGGTGATTGGTGTGTAGCTTGCATCGACACGGGTGATCTCCTGTTCATTCAGACGGAACGAGGGCCAAGAGGGGGTCGTGTAACCTACCTTCGCGGGGATTGCGGGAATTTTCGCGGGATCGAGTGCGGTTGCTCCCTTGATGTAATTGACCGAAGCAACGAGTGTGCCGTCCAGATAGAAATCCAAACGATACCAAAGCTCTTCTTCTCCGTAAACCGTATCCTGGGAGGACATCACTTCGTCGTCTTCAAAGGTTACGCCGAGAGAAGAATCGATCTCATTGAGCGCTTTGAGGGGGAATCCTGCGGGGAGATAGAAGACGTGAACGCCGTTTTCGTCCTCCACCAGGAATTGATAAATATCAGTCGTTTGTATCGTCAGATCGATCCATCCGTCCAGAGGCATTGAGGTTCCGAAGTATAGGAGTAGGTTTTCTACCGTTTCTTCGGGAAGTCCCGTCTTGTTGAGGAGCGTCGTTGTGCGGTCGTAAAGATCGACGGCAAAGAACGAGCTTGTATGGAAAGTGCTGTCTCCCTCATAAAGCAAGGAAAGATCCTCTGCGGGAAGAATCCCCGAAAGCTTCGTCAAGGCTTTCGTTACCGCGGTTCTTGCTTTTTTGATCTTATTCAGATCGGTAAAGGTATCGAGTACCTTGTCAACCTTCAGCTTTGCCGATGCCAGCTTTGCGGCGTTGTCGCCAAGCGCGGCGTCCAGCTTTTCATAAGCTTTTTCGCGGATTTCGTTCGCCTTTTCGGAAACCGTGTCTACGATTGCCTGAAGCTCTTCGTCCGTGATCTCATCGATAAGATCGGCAAGCTCGGTAAGCGACATCGTCGGTGCGGCGAGAAGCTTTTGCTTGAGCGTTGCGGGAACGCGGTCGGAGAGAAGAACCTTTTCATAGATATTGGCAGCGACCGACGGAATTGCCGTGGAGATGGTCAGATCAAGATCGTCGGAAACGTCAAAACGGAAGGAGTCGCTATGGTTGGAAAGAAGCTCTTGCAACTGCGTAATATCGCCGAAGAATTCAAGCGAAATGCCGAACGAGTAATTGAGTCCGCGAATCTTGGCGCTCAGAATCCACTGTGCCAGAGCGTCTCCTTCCTGCATGCCAAGGAAGGTATCTACGTCGGGAATTCCCTGAAGAAGAGCAACGAAAATGCCTTCAAAATCAAAACGTCCGGGAGAGTAGATCTGCGTATCGTTGAAGTAAATCGACTCGACTTCGACGTTCAGAATCGTAATGAGCTTATTGACGACGTCCGTGACGAGCTTTTTGTAAGTTCCCTTCTCTTTGATGAAGGTGACAAGATCGGTAGCGAGCTGTTTGAGATCGAGATTGGCAAGAATTCCCGATTCGGTCAGGAAGGTACGGAGATTTTCCGTGCCGATCGCGGTCAGGATTGCCTGAAGCTCGGACATTGAATACCACGAAACGACCTGATTGTATCCGCCTGCCGAGGCAACGATATCGGTGAAATCAACGAAATCAAGCAAACGGTCGTAGCCAACCGTTTTGATGACGTCTTCCAACGGCAGGTGCTTGATCAGTGCGGGATAGCCGCCAATGGCGGTGATGACGTCGGCTTCGGCGACGTAATTCTTCTGAATGATTGCATAATATCCGCCGAACACGCCGACCACCTCGTCACGCGAGAAATGCTCGAAGAATTTCGGCATACCGACGGCGCGAAGAATGGCAGCCGCGTTCTCTTGCAGAATCTCGGTGCAAAGGTCTTCTCCGAGTGCTTCGGCAATTTTAGCGCCCGAAATCTTGTGAAGAAGATTGTCGTAAACGTCGAAATGTGTGTCGACGAAGCGCTGAATGGCAGGAATCCCGATGGCGGTGACCAGTGCGGAGAAATCAATGTGATCCCAATACGTACCGAGAGAAATTTCGGGGTGGTGATGAATCTCGTCCGAAACGATCTCTCGTGCCGTCGAATTATTCAAAAGAACCGCTTGCAGTACGGCGGGGTCGTAAAGCTCAGCTTCTTCCACGATTCCTTCGTTAATCAGATCGTGAATCGTAATGTTATATGCTGAGCAGATTCTTTCGACGGTAATACCTTCCCCTTGAATCACTTCGGTGATGGTTGCGCCGGAGCCGTAACGGTTGGCAATCTCTTCTTCATTCAGACCGAGCTTGGTGATCGCATTTTCTACCGTAATACCAAAGGTATTTGCGAAAGCACTCCAGTCACTCGGCGTCGAGAAAATATCGGCGGGTTCGATCACGCCGTCAAAAACGTTTGCATTCAAAAGATTTTTGAGGAGCGTGTCGGTGACAAGAGCGTCCATCAGCTCGTCGTCGTCGATAATCTTGGCAACGAAGGCGCTGTCGGAAAGCAGCTTTTCCAGTACGCTGTCGGTAACGAGCGATTCGAGTTGATCGTCGGTGAAGATTTCACGGACGTTATCCTTATTCAGAATATTGGCATCGATCAGTCGGTGAATGACTTCTTCATCGACGAGTGAATCGTGCACGGCTTCGATTGCTTCGATTGCTTCGATGACCTCAATGTCGGTCAAGAACGTAGAAACGGTGCTTTTCTTGGTAGAAAAATAATTTTTCAGCGCCGTAAAGCCTGCTTCGTCGTTCAGAATTTTATCCAGAACGGCGGGGGATTCTACCAGCGTCATCAGATTTGCTTTGATCGTTTCGTCTGCAAGCAGTTGGTTGACAACGGTGTCGTCGATCAGATCGGCGAGCTTGCTCTTCAGTTCTTCGTCCTGAAGAATCTGATCAAGAATATCGCCGTTTTCCAAGAGATCTTCCACAAACGTATCGGTCAGAACCTCTTCTTTTGCTTTCTCGTTGAGAAGCAGTTCGAGGGCGGCAGGCGTAATCAGATCCGAAATTTCTTTTTCATCCACGCTGTTCAGAAGCTCGTCGAGCGAAAGGATCGAAAGAGCTTCGTTGACGGTGATGATATCCTCGAGCATCGCAAGATCAAAGTAATCACGGAGAACTTCTGCGGGGAGAAGCTCCTTGAGTGCTTTCAGATCGGAGCGTGAGATGTAATTTGCCACAAGCTCCTTGAGCTCGTCGATCGAGGGCGCGCTTCCCTTTTCGAGCAGAGCGAGAACGTCCTCGGGAAGAAATTTTGTCAGCTCCTCGCGGGAGAAGTTCCGATCCTTCAAAAGCTCGTATAGTTTTTGAGCATTGAGTTGGATCCGGAGCACTCCGTCCTCAAACACAAGGTTGTAATAAAGTTCGTTTTCCAAAACCTCGGGCTGTTCGACGGTTTCGCTCGGCGAAGAAGAAACTCCCGCGGCAGAAGCCGTCGGAATTACCGCCGAGAAGACGGAAAACAGCATTACAAGGCTCAGAAAGAAGGGGAAAATGCGCCAAAAGCACGTTTTTTTCATAAATCAATTCACCCACTTTACTTAAATTCTCATAAAAGGCATGGGCAGATATACTGTACCCATCATACAATAGATACTTTATTTTACCACTTTATTTATATAAAGTCAAGAGACTTTGTTCAAAAAAGTCAGGATTTACCTTGCTTTTTTTGTCGATTTTGGCGTATTTCCTTCAAAATGGAGAATATGATCGGCTTTTGAAAGAACTATGACGTTTTTCGAGAGGTTTTTTGGCGCTTTTTGAATTAAGTCTTGCAAAATCGGATATTTTTTGCTATAATAGTTGGTGTTATTTTCAGTGTGCAAAAAAACGGACGATTATTCATTATTTGTTCATAGTTTTGCACGATTTATAAAGGGAAAGGCAAGTTTTTATGTCGGAAATTACAAAAATTGCGGTGGTCGGCGCGGGACACGCGGGAATTGAGGCGGCGCTTGCCGCTGCCAGAACGGGACAGGATACCGTTCTTTTTACGATGTCTCTGGAATCGATTGCCAATATGCCCTGCAATCCTTCGATTGGCGGTACGGGAAAAGGACATCTCGTGTTTGAGATCGATGCGCTTGGCGGAGAAATGGGACGAGTTGCCGATCTTGTGACCTTGCAATCGAGGACGCTCAATCTCGGCAAGGGGGCGGCGGTACATTCCAAACGAATCCAGGCAGATCGCAAGCTGTATCATAAACTGATGAAGGAAGTTCTCGAAAACACGCCGAATTTGCGCTTGGTACAAGCTGAAATCGTCGATATCGGTGTCGAAGACGGCAAGGTTTGCTCGGTGACGACGCATCTTGGCGAGGTTTGGCGCTGTGAATGTGCGATCCTTTGTACGGGTACTTATCTTGACAGCCGAATTTTTGTGGGGGATGTAAACTATGAAAGCGGTCCCGACGGATTCTTGGCGGCAAAGGGGCTTTCGGCGTCTCTGATGCGCTTGGGGCTGACGCTGATGCGCTTTAAAACGGGAACGCCTGCGCGAGTCAGACGCTCTTCGATTGATTTTTCGGAATTGGAGCGGCAGGACGGTGAGGAAAGAATCGTTCCGTACTCGGTGCTGACCGAAGAAGCCTTTTTTGACGGTCTTTCTCAGATCCCTTGCCACGTTGTCTATACCAATGCCGAAACTCACCGCGTGATTCGCGATAACATTACGCGTTCGGCAATGTATTCGGGGCAGATTCACGGAACGGGCCCTCGCTACTGTCCGTCGATTGAGGACAAGTTGGTTCGCTTTGCTGACAAGGAACGGCATCAGCTCTTCGTTGAGCCTGTCGGAGCGGATACGCAGGAGATGTATATTCAGGGATTTTCCACCTCGTTGCCCGTAGACGTGCAACGAAAGATGCTTCACTCACTGACGGGCTTTGAAAAAGCTGAAATCATGCGCTATGCGTATGCGATTGAGTACGATTGTATTGACCCCACTCAGCTTTACGCAACCTTGGAATGCAAGACAATTGAAGGTCTTTACGGTGCGGGACAGTTTAACGGCACTTCGGGATACGAAGAGGCGGCGGCACAAGGCTTGATTGCGGGATTGAACGCTTCCTTGAAGCTCCGCGGCGAGGAGCCTCTGATTCTGACGAGAAGCGAGAGTTATATCGGAACGCTGATCGATGATCTTGTGACCAAAGGTACGAATGAACCTTACCGTATGATGACCTCGCGTTCGGAATACCGTTTGTTGCTTCGTCAGGACAATGCCGATGCGCGCCTGACGTCGAAGGGGTATGCGGCGGGCTTGATTTCGGAAGAACGCTATGCGGAGTTCCAAAACAAGCAAAAAATGGTGGAAGAAGAGATCGAACGGTTGAAAAGCACGCACCTTTCGCCTGAAAAATGCAATCCTTTTTTGGAAAAACACGGATTTTCTTTGGTGGGAAGTGGTGTTGCTTTGGCGGATTTGCTTCGCCGCCCCGATCTTACGTACGAAATGCTGGCGGAAATTGACCAAAACCGCCCGCAGCTGCCGTACCGCGTGGTACTGACGGTAGAGGTGACGGTTAAATACGAAGGCTATATTAAACGCCAGATCAGTGAGGTTCAGCGCCACGAGCGTTTAGAGACGCGCCGTCTGCCGGAAGACCTTGACTATTCTTCGATTCGCGGTTTGCGTTTGGAAGCGGCACAGAAGCTGGCGAAGATCCGCCCTGCTACGGTCGGACAGGCGTCGCGAATCAGCGGAGTGAATCCTGCTGACGTATCGGTGCTTTTGATTTATCTTGGTTTGCGATAATGTTTCACGTGAAACAATGAAAAAGGATGTGCTATGGAACGCTTAGAATTTATTTCCGAATGTCAACGGATTTTTGCATTGAATTTGCTTTCTTGTACCTCGGAACAGGCAAATTGTCTGTACAATCTGACGGTGCGAATGCTTGAGGTCAATCAAATGATGAATCTGACGGCAATTACGGATGAAAAAACGATCATTTTGCGACATTACGCTGATTCTTTGATGATTTCGCGCGATCTTCCGGAAAATGCGAGGCTGATTGACGTAGGTTGCGGCGCGGGATTTCCGACTCTTCCTCTGGCGATCTTCCGACCCGATCTTCAAATTACGGCGCTGGACGGAACGGCGAAAAGAATTCGTTACGTGGATGAGACGGCAAGCCTGCTTTCTTTGTCCAATGTTACGGCGATTGCGGGACGCGCGGAGGAATATGCGCAAAAACCTGAATTTCGCGAGAAGTTTGACGTAGCCACGGCGCGTGCGGTGGCGGCGTTGCCGATGCTTTCGGAGCTTTGCTTGGGGTTTGTGCGCGTCGGCGGTGTAATGATTGCAATGAAGTCACAACAAGCGGAAGAAGAGGTTGTGGCGGCAAAGTGCGGAATTGGGCTTTGCGGTGGACAGATTGAGCGCGTGTCTGAAGGCTTTTTGACGGCAGATGGGGTGAATTTGGAGACGAGAACGCTGATTTCTATCCGAAAAATAAAAAATACCCCCGAAAAATATCCAAGACATTTCTCTAAAATCTCCAAGAATCCCTTATAATTCTTGCTATTTTGAAACGAAAAAACTTAGAAACCGACCAAATTCTTGCAATTTGGTCGGTTCCTCTATTTCCCGATCTCTCCCCGACGGGATTGGACAGACACGCTTCGATCGATTTTTTATTTCCCAACGAGTATAATGAAGGTGATGTTTCACGTGAAACAAAGAAAGGAGAGAAAAATGACGGATTTGAAATACTTAAAAAGAACGAAAATTGGCGACGAAGTTTCCGAAACGCAGGTGGTACAGATCAAAACGGATGATATTCGCCCCAATCGAGCGCAGCCAAGGGCGGATTTTGAGCAAAATGCGATTATTCGCTTGGCGGATTCGATTCGGCGCTATGGGATTTTGCAGCCGTTGAGCGTGCGCTATTCTGATCCCGATGACGTGTATGGTTACGAGTTGATTGCGGGCGAGCGCAGACTGCGGGCGGCAAAGATGCTGGGGTATCTGACGGTTCCTTGCATTATTATGGATGTTACGGAACAAACCTCGGCGGAGCTTGCGATTATTGAGAATCTTTTGCGCGAGGATTTGAATATGTTTGAGCAGGCGTATGGCTTTAAAAAGTTGATTGAAAATCATCACTTGACGCAGGAAGAGGTGGCGCGAAGAATGTCGCTGAGCCAATCGGCGGTGGCAAACAAGCTTCGGTTGCTTCGTCTTTCTTATGAAGAGCAACGGTTGATTTTGGAAACGAGCCTGACGGAACGGCATGCGAGGGCGACGCTTCGGCTTGACAATGCCAAGAGGCGGTTGGATGCGATTCGACGGATTTCCGAGGAAAAAATGAACGTACAGGACGCCGAGAAGTATATTGAGTCTCTTTTAGATGGGAAAACGCTGGATTCTTTGGGTTCTCAACGGGTTTCTTCGGAATCCAAGGCGTTGGCAGAAGAGTTTCGTGAAGAAAAAGAGATCACGGAAATGGTACAACTGATTCGTCGCAAGGTGGATCGTTGGAATAAAAACGGCAAAAAAGCGTCGATTGGGGTGGAGAATCGCTCCAAGGAAGTTGAAATCCTGATACGGTTTTCAAAATAAGGACGATGTTTCACGTGAAACAAACGGCAGACGGCACGTCTGCCGTTTGCGAGTTTTTGCGCAGATTTTTTGGTAAATATATAAAAATAATGAGAAGAAGCTCTTGCAAAATCAAAAGTTTTGTGGTATAATTTGAAATAAGATAGTGTTTTTTGTTGAAATGCTGGAAAGAAAACAGAAAGGATCGACGTATGGGAAAAATCATTTCGTTTGCAAACCAAAAAGGTGGCGTGGGAAAAACCACTTCTTGTGTCAACGTGGCTGCCTCGCTTGGTTTGCTTGGATATAAAGTGTTGATCGTTGACCTTGACCCTCAGGGAAACACGACCAGTGGTGTCGGTGTTCAAAAGAAGGGGCTGAAGGCTTCGACGAAGGAGCTTTTGACGGGCGAGTGCCCTGCAAAAGAGGTGATTCTGGAGACTCCTTACCAGAATCTTTCCGTAATTCCTACCAATACTTCGTTGGCGGGAGCGGAATTTGACTTGTTTGACTTTGATGAGAGCGAATATCGTATGAAAAAGGCGCTGGCGGAGGTCAAGGACGACTACGATTATATTTTGATCGACTGTCCCCCTTCTCTCGGTATGCTGACGATTAATGCTTTTTCTGCCAGCGACGGCGTCATCGTTCCAATGCAGTGCGAATTTTACGCGCTTGAGGGACTTTCTCAGTTGATGATTACGATCAATCGCATCAAACGCCTTTACAACCCCGATCTGGCGGTGAGCGGAATTTTGATTACGATGTATAACGGTCGTTTGCTGCTTTCGATGCAGGTGATTTCCGAGCTTGAAAAGCACTATGCGGAAAAGCTCTTTGAGACCAAGATTTCCAGAAACGTAAAGCTGACCGAGGCGCCCGGCTTTGGCAGACCTGCTTATTATCACGATAAGAATTCCAAGGGCGCGAAGGAGTATCTGGAAGTAGCAAAAGAGCTTGCGACCAGAATCTGAATGGCGAGGTAGTACGATGGCAAAAAAAGCTTCGGGACTTGGAAGAGGCTTTGGAGAGCTTCTTGAGGACAATTCGTTGGAGATCAAGACCGAAAGCCGCGTCGTGATTCGGGATTTTTCTCAGGATTCGACGCCGGGTTCGCCTTCTTCGGTGGAAATTCCGCCGCTTGGCTATTCTCCCAAAAGTCTGTATGAAGAAAAACCGAAAAGAAGCATCAAGGCAAATTTTAAAAAATAATACCAAAAAATACCAAAAGTTTGGAGAAAAATTATGACGAAAAAACCCGAAGGCAGAGGACTTGGAAAGCTCTTCTATGAAATTATGGACGATAACGACTTCAGTTCCAAGTCGGGTGCCGCTGAAAAACTGAGAATTTCCGACATTGAGCCAAGACACGATCAGCCGAGAAAGGTCTTCGAGCGCGAAGCTTTGCAAGCGCTTGCCGATTCGATTGCTGTTTACGGTGTGTTGCAGCCGATCATTGTTCGGGAAAATTCTGACTTTGAAGGAATGTATGAGATTATTGCGGGAGAACGCCGTTGGCGTGCCGCAAAAATGGCGGGACTCAGTGAAATCCCCGCCGTAGTCTTTGACGGAGACGAGCTCAAGGCGGCGCAGGTCGCTTTGATTGAAAATATTCAGCGTGAGGATCTGAATCCCGTCGAAGAAGCCATGGGATACGGTGCGCTGATCGAACGCTTCGGCTTGACGCAGGAGCAGGTTGCAAAGCAGGTGGGTAAGAGCCGTCCTGCCATTGCCAATATGCTTCGATTGCTCGATCTTCCCGAAGAGGTGCTTCTGATGGTACAGGATGAGAAGATCTCCGCCGGTCACGCAAGAGCTTTGCTTGGCTTGGAGCGCGCTGAGGATATGATCGACGTTGCCAACCGCATCATTCTCCGCGAGATGACCGTTCGTGAGGTTGAGGCGCTCGTCAAGCGAATGAATGAGGCACCGATTGCGACCGAGACCGAGCCCGTTCATCCGCAGGTCAAGGTTTATATGAAAGAGCTTGAGCACAGAGCGACGGCGTCGCTTGGCAGAAAGGTTCGTATCTCTCGCTCGTCCCGCAAGAAGGTGGTTGAGCTGACCTACGATAACGACGAGGATCTGGAAGCTCTCCTTCGTTCCCTTTGCGGAGAAGAGATTTTTCACGAAACCGTATAACCCTAACAAAGAAAAATAATAGTTAGTCAAAACTAACCAAAAACAATATCAATCAACAAAAGAGGTAAAAAAGAATGTTAGACATCAAATATATCAAGGAAAATCCCGATGAGGTCATTGCCCGTCTTGCCAAAAAAGGAAAGGATGCCAAGGAAGAGATCGCGCAAATTCTCTCTCTTGACGCCGAACGCAGAAATCTGATTGCCGAAACCGAATCGATTAAGGCAGAACAGAACAAAATGAACAAAATGATTCCCGTCTACAAGAAGGAAGGCAAGGACGTTTCCGCAATCTTTGTGGAAATGAAAGAGCTTTCGGCAAAGACGAAGCAGATTGACGAGAAGCTGAAGGAAGTGGAAACGCAGTTCACTTCTCTGATGTTAGGCTTGCCTAACCTTCCCGACGAGGACCTTCTCCCCGGCGGCAAGGAAAACAACGAGCCGCTCCGTTTCTTCGGTGAGCCGAAGACCTTTGATTTCGAGCCGAAGAATCACGTGGATCTTTGCACCGACCTCGGTCTGATCGACTATAAGAGAGGTACGAAGCTTTCGGGCGCCGGTTTCTGGATTTATCGCGGAATGGGCGCAAGACTGGAATGGGCGCTGCTCAACTATTTCGTGGATACTCACCTCGGTAACGGTTACGAGCTCGTTCTCGTTCCTCACATGCTCGGTTATGAGTGCGGTCTGACGGCAGGTCAGTTCCCGAAGTTCGCTGATGACGTGTATTGGCTTGAAACGGCGGAGGACGAGCGTCGTCGCTTTATGCTTCCGACCGCAGAAACGGCTCTCGTTTCTTTGCACCGTGACGAAATTCTCACCGAAGCAGATCTTCCTCGCAAGTATATCAGCTACCCGCCTTGCT
>JAZOSZ010000224.1:0-3814 GCA_045657365.1 Eubacteriales bacterium | reverse complement strand
GCCCGACTTCTACGCGTCACGAAATTTACGCCACGCCCCGTGCAATGGATCGCAAAACCGCTGCTTTGCATCCTTGCGGCAACGGGAAGCGTGAAACTCTTTCTTTCTTCGGCAAAAATCCGAGTTCACACGCCCCTTTCTCTAACCGTTCAAATCACCCTCACGCTTAGCATATACTTATTTTTACTCGTTGTGACAAAAACCTTACGGCTTTCCAAAAAAGAAACAAAGAAGCGACTCATTTGAGCCGCTTCTTTGCACGATATGTTTTCAATCAATTTTTAGCCTATTCAATTCAATTTTTTCGATCATTTCATAAAAATAAAATTTTTTAAAACTTTTTTCAAAAACCTCTTGCATTTTCAAAAGAAGTGTGTTATAATAGGCAAGGTTACGGAGGCATAGCTCAGCTGGTTAGAGTGCATGCTTGACATGCATGAGGTCACTGGTTCGATTCCAGTTGTCTCCACCAAAATCCCCGAGGAATTTTCCTTGGGGATTCCTTTTTATCCTTGATGTTTTCGTAGGAGAAGAAATTTTGAAGCATTTATTGAAATTTTTTAAGGGGTATCGGGTTGAATCGATCTTAGCTCCCTTATTCAAATGTTTGGAAGCAATCTTTGAGCTTCTCGTTCCGTTGGCGGTTGCCCGCATTGTGGACGTCGGTATTCGCGGGGGAGATCGCCAAGAAATTTTCCTGATGTGCGGCGTGATGATTGCGCTCGGTGTGATCGGTCTGATCTGCGCGATCAGCGCACAATACTTTGCGGCTCGTGCCGCCGTTGGCGTATCCGCAAAAATCCGCAGTACGCTGTTCGCTCACATTCAGTCACTTTCTCAACCCGTGGCTGACAAGATCGGCACCTCGACGCTGATTACGCGAATGACAGGAGATATCAACTCGGTACAGACAGGCATTAATATGTTCCTGCGTCTTTTTATGCGTTCCCCGTTCATCGTCTTCGGTGCGATGATTATGGCATTTACGGTACACGCAAGACTCGCTCTGATCTTTGCCGTTGTCATTCCCGTGCTTGCTGTCGTAGTCTTCTCGATTATGCTCGTCAGCATTCCGATCTACAAGCGTTCGCAGGGACGGCTTGACCGTCTTGTCGGGAAGGTTCGTTCCAATTATAAAGGAACCCGCGTTGTTCGTGCCTTCCACAAAGAAGAGGGAGAGATTGCCGAGTTTGACGAACGCAACGACGCTTTGACGAAAATTCAGCTCTTTGCGGGAAGAATTTCTGCGCTGATGAATCCTTTGACCTACGTAATCATTAATCTTGCCGTCATTCTTTTGATTCGCGGCGGTGCGATCTCGGTCAACTCGGGAGATCTGACGCAGGGTGAGCTGATTGCTCTTTACAACTATATGTCGCAGATTCTCGTCGAGCTGATCAAATTGGCAAGTCTGATTATTACTCTGACCAAAGCCGCAGCAAGTGGGCGAAGAATTTCCGATGTGCTCCGCACTTCTCCCGAGCAAGAAAAAGCTCCTGTTTTGAAGGAATACGGAGAAACTACCGCGCTTTGCTTCGAGGACGTTTCATTCCGTTATCACGAGGGTGCCGACGAGGCATTGACTCACGTTAGTTTTTCAATCAAAGAGGGCGAAACACTCGGCATTATCGGTGGTACAGGTTCGGGAAAATCTACGCTGATCTCGCTTTGTCCCGGCACTTACCTTCCCTCGGAAGGAAGCGTTTTTGTGGAAGGTAAAAATACGGCGCTCTATAAAAAAGACGAGCTTTGCTCACTCTTCGGCATGGTCCCCCAAAAAGCGCAACTCTTTGCGGGAACGGTTCGTTCCAATCTGCTTTGGGGCAACCCGGAAGCTGACGACGAAGCTCTCTGGCAAGCACTTTCAATGGCACAAGCGAAAAATTTTGTCGAAGAAAAAGAGTTCGGACTTGATACCCCCGTCCTACAAAACGGTGCAAATCTTTCGGGCGGTCAACGTCAGCGATTAACAATTGCCCGTGCTCTGCTCCGTGCTCCGAAATTTCTGATTCTCGACGATTCGGCGTCGGCTCTTGACTACGCCACGGAAGCCTCTCTTCGTGCTGCACTCTCGGAACTTCCAACTACGAAAATTATCGTTTCCCAGCGTGCGTCTTCCATTCTGCATGCCGACCGAATTCTCGTCATGGACGACGGTGAGATGGTCGGTTACGGCACACACCGCGAGCTTCTCGATTCTTGCGAGGTATATCGAGAAATTTATCACTCTCAGTTTGGCGAAGGGGGTGATTCTCAATGAAAAAAATGAAAAAAAGAAATTTAAAGGAAAGCGTAAAAACCTTTGCCGCGGTACTTCGCTATCTAAAAATCTATCGGATTCATTTTATCGTTTCGCTTCTCTTCACCGCCGTGTCCGTTGCGCTGACACTCTATGTTCCGATTCTCGTCGGACGTGCAATTGACCTTGCCATTGATCGCGGACTCGTTGACCTTGAGAAGATCGGAAAGATCCTTCTGACCATTCTGATTTCGATTCTCATTACGGGTCTTCTTCAATGGCTCGTGGGTGTCCTCAACAACCGCATGACCTACGGCATTGTTCGCAACGTCCGCCGCCGTGCATTTGTTCGGATTCAGGAATTTCCCGTATCGTTTATTGATGCACACCAAACGGGAGAAGTCGTCAGTCGCATCATTACCGACGTCGATCAGTTTGCCGATGGACTTCTGATGGGCTTTACGCAATTTTTCAGCGGCATTATGACCATTCTCGGAACCCTCGTCTTTATGCTGCTGATCAGTCCCCCCGTCGCGATGATCGTTGTGCTTGTCACTCCGCTTTCCCTCTTTGTGGCGGCATTTATTGCCAAGCGAACCTTCTCAATGTTCAAACTGCAATCCGAAATCCGTGCAAAGCAGACCTCGCTGATTGACGAAATGATCGGCGGAAAGAAGGTGGTTGCGGCATTCGGACGCGAAAAAGCGGTACAAAAGGAATTCGACGAAATTAACAAAAATCTGGAAAAGGCGTCGCTTCGCGCCACCTTCTTCTCTTCCATCACCAATCCTTCGACACGCTTTGTCAACAGTGTCGTTTACGCGCTCGTTGCCTTTGTCGGTGCGCTTCTTTGTGTCGGCACGTCGGGTGTGATGACGGTGGGTATGCTTTCGAGCTTTCTCTCCTATGCGACGCAATACACCAAACCGTTTAATGAAATTTCGGGAGTGGTCACTGAACTCCAGAACGCTCTTGCCTGCGCGGCAAGAGTATTCGCGCTGATCGAAGAACCGACGCAAGCACCCGATACCAACGCCCCTGTCTCCCCCGATAAAATTCGCGGTGACGTGGAATTCTCAAACGTTTCGTTTTCCTATACGTCCGATCGTCCCCTCATTCAAGATTTTGATTTCAAAGCATTCGAGGGACAACACGTGGCGATCGTCGGTCCTACGGGGTGCGGAAAAACCACACTGATTAACCTTTTGATGCGTTTTTACGACGTAGACGAAGGCGAAATTCGTCTCGATGGCGAGAACATTCAGAATTATACCCGTCAAAAGCTCCGTACCTCGTACGGTATGGTTCTTCAGGACACCTGGCTCTCCGAAGGAACGATCCGTGATAACATTGCTTTTGGGAAGCCTGATGCCACCGACGAAGAAATCGTAGCGGCGGCAAAAGCAGCGCACGCGCACGGCTTTATCCGAAGACTCCCGCAGGGCTACGACACGCATCTTTCCGAGGACGGCGGAATGCTCTCGCAAGGACAAAAGCAGTTACTTTGCATTGCGCGCGTCATGCTCTGTCTCCCCGAAATCTTGATTCTCGACGAAGCAACCTCGTCGATCGACA
>JAZOSZ010000223.1:0-11591 GCA_045657365.1 Eubacteriales bacterium | reverse complement strand
ATTTTCAACCGTCCCAAAAAGAATCTTCCCGTTTCCTTCTATCATAAAACCTTTGCACAGGTCAAGGAACTTGCCGCCGAAGGAAAATTTCATTACGAAGACGGAACACCCGTAGACTTTACGGGAATGAGCCACTCGCAGATCCGAACCTTAGTCAATGACGGAAAGGTTCTCTTCAACGAAGACGAAATTATGGATCTTCGTAACAAAACACCGCTTCAGATCCGTGAGATCGGTGTGCGTCTTTCTTTCGTTCCTGAAGACCGACTTGGTATGGGACTTGTCGGAAATATGGATATCGTCGACAATATGATGTTGCGTAGTTATCGCAAGGGCCGCTCGGTCTTCGTTGACAGAAAGCGTCCCGGCGATCTTGCCAACACCGTCGTGGACAAGCTTGAAGTTTCGACGCCCAACACTCACACCCCCATAAGACGTCTCTCGGGCGGTAACGTACAAAAAGTTCTCGTCGGACGAGAAATTGCAGCTGCGCCTGCCGTTCTGATGGCAGCGTACCCCGTCAGAGGTCTTGACATCAATTCGTCCTATACGATCTATGACCTGCTCACCGAACAAAAGCAGAACGGCGTTGCAGTCGTATTTGTCGGCGAAGACCTCGACGTACTTCTTTCACTGTGCGACAGAATTATGATTATCTGTGCAGGTAAAATCACCGGTATCGTAGACGGAAGAACCGTTACCAAAGAAGACGTCGGTCTTTTGATGACAAAAACCGACGCCGATAATGCAACGAAGGAAAAGGAGGTATAATCCGTGAAAAACAAGGCAAAAAAATTTGAGCTTCCCTTCCACGTAATCAAGAGAAGCGAAATACCTCTTTGGAAATCGATGCTCTTTCGGGCGCTCGCAATTATTGCCGCGCTTCTTCTCTGCTCACTCCTTTCCGTTCTGATCATCGGAGCAAATCCATTGAAATTTATCACCACGATGTTTGACGGTGCTTTCGGATCATCTCGACGTCTTTGGAAATTTGCCAAGGACACTTGTATTCTTCTCTGCATTGCGCTTGCGATTACCCCTGCCTTTAAAATGCGCTTCTGGAATATTGGTGCCGAGGGACAAACCCTGATCGGTGCGCTTGCCGCCGTTGCCGTCGTAATTTACGCCAAAGGTCTTCCCGAATGGCTTCTTCTGATCCTGATGTTCATCGCGGCGGTGCTTGTCGGTGCAATTTGGGGCGGTCTTCCCGCATTGTTCAAGGCACTTTGGGGTACCAATGAAACCCTCTTTACTCTGATGATGAACTACGTTGCCACGGGTCTTGTTGCTTATTTCCTGCTCCTGTGGACTCCCAGCGGCTCGAGCGTTCTCGGCAGACTTGATTCGGGACATCTTCCCGTTTTCGGTCACGATTATCTCTTGCTGATCGTCTTGGTGCTCGTTCTTACGGTAGGAATTTACATCTACCAGAAATATACCAAACAAGGCTACGAAATTGCCGTTGTCGGTGAATCCGAGAACACGGCAAAGTATATCGGTATCAACGTCAAAAAGGTTATCATCCGCACGATGCTCCTCTCGGGTGCCATTTGCGGATTTGCGGGATTTCTGATCGTCGGTGCTCTCGACCATTCGGTTGCCGTTACCTCGGTCGGCGGAATGGGCTTTACTGCGATTATGGTATCCTGGCTGGCAAAATTCAATCCGCTGATGATGTTAGCCAGTGCCGCCTTTATCACCTTCTTAGAGCAGGGCGCGGCACAGGTAACCACGACCTTTAACATCGATTCCGCCTTCCCCGATATGGTGGTGGGAATCGTACTGTTCTTCATCATCGGTTGTGAATTCTTTATTGGCTATCAGTTAAAATCCAAACACGAAGGGGGTACCAAACAATGATGTTTCTTGACTATATTTTAACGTCTGTGGCGCTGGGTATGACCTTCCTTCTCGGTTGTACCGGAGAAATTCTCACGGAAAAGGCAGGACACTTAAACCTCGGAATCCCCGGTATTATGTGTATCGGCGGTGCGTCGGGCTGTCTGGCACTGAAGCTTTGCTACGGCTTACCCGGTGCCTTGGTCGTTCCGATTGCAATCATCGCCTCTTTGATCGGCGGTGCGCTAATGGGTGCGATCTACAGTTTTCTCACGGTAACACTCAAGGCAAATCAAAACGTAACCGGTCTGGCAATGACGATCTTCGGTGTCGGCGTAACGAAATATATTATGTCGGGTATGGCAATCAATTCGATGAGAAGCTATCTTTACGCGCTCAAATATTTCCGCGCCCCCTTCTCCACCGTTTCCAACGGATTGAAGTATTGGGGAATTATGATGTATCTTGCGATTGCCATTGCCTTGGGAGCGGCTTACGTGCTTTCCCGCACCAGAGTCGGTCTGCACCTGAGAGCAGTTGGTGAAAGTCCTGCGACCGCAGATGCCGTCGGCATCAACGTCACCGCCTATAAATACGGTGCGACCTGCATCGGAAGCGGTATTGCGGCACTCGGCGGACTCTACTATATTATGGATTATATGGGTTCGGTAGAAGCCTATAAAACCATTGAGTCTCTCGGTTGGCTTTCGGTTGCCTTGGTTATTTTCACTCTTTGGCGTCCGCACATCAGTATTGTCGGCTCGATCATCTTCGGAATGCTTTATTTGGCAGGTACGAGAATCCCTACCCTGCTCGGCATCAATCTCGGCATGAGCGCAACGCCGCTGCTTCAGATGCTTCCTTATTTGGTAACGATCATCGTTCTGATCATCACAAGTATTGGAAAAAAACGCGAAAATCAACCGCCCGCCTCTCTCGGTCTTCCCTATTTCCGAGAAGAACGGTAACTAAAAAGAAAAGTCAAAAGCAAATTGCTTTTGACTTTTCTTTTTATGTAAGTTACTGTTCACGAAATACCACGTTTTTTGTTACGGGATCCATTGCTTCAACAATGGCAAGTGATTCCAATTGATATCCGAGGTTTCTGATGCTTCGTCCCCCGTACTGGAACCCCTTTTCAATCACGATACCGATTCCTTCGACGCTTGCGCCTGCCGCTTCGGTAATGGAAATCAGCCCCTGAAGCGCACAACCGTTTGCCAGAAAATCGTCCACGATCAATACCTTATCCTCGGAAGACAGGAATTTCTTGGAAACTAAAACACGGTTTTTATTTTTGTGCGTAAAGGATTCCACCTCTGCCGTATACATATCGCCGTCAATATTGATACTCTTTGCTTTTTTTGCAAAAATCATAGGAACGCCGAAGCAACGTGCCACCGCATACGCAATCGCAATTCCCGAAGCCTCAATCGTCAAGACCTTCGTAATCTCTTTCCCCGAAAACCGTCTGTAAAATTCCTTGCCGATTTCGTCCAGAAGCGCCACATCCATCTGGTGGTTCAAAAAGCTATCCACTTTCAGAACATTTCCTTCTTTTACGATACCGTCCTTTAAAATACGTTCTTCCAAAAAATTCATAATTTTCACTCCAATACTTCAACTGATATATTCATTATACTCTCTTTTTCGACGTTTGTCAATGAAAAATTATACGAGATATTTCAAATATAAAATTATCTCTTATTGCCGTTACTGCTTTACCCTTTTTATTATATTTTCCTACGACAATCAAGAGAAAGCAAGAACCGCCGATGAGATTTTCTCTCATCGGCGGCTTCTTTCAATGACTTTACCTTTACTTTACCTTAATCTCGCGAATCCAGCCTTCGGGAGCTTCAATTCTACCCATCTGGATACCCGTGAGGGTGTCGTACAGTTTCTTGGTTACGGGGCCCATTTCTGCCATTCCGCTCGGGAAGCAGATCTCAGTACCGTGGTCAACGACTTTACCAACGGGCGAAATGACTGCCGCAGTTCCGCAGAGACCGCATTCTGCAAAGTCCTTGACCTCGTCGATCGAAACTTCTCTTTCCTCTACTTCCATACCGAGATATTCCTTTGCTACGTAGCAGAGCGAACGTCTGGTAATCGAGGGAAGAATCGTCTCCGACTTCGGCGTGACAAGCTTTCCGTCCTTAGTAACAAAGAGGAAGTTTGCACCGCCCGTCTCTTCCACCTTGGTTCTCGTTGCAGAATCAAGATACATATTCTCATCGTATCCCTGATTGTGCGCATCAACGATTGCGTGCAGACTCATTGCGTAGTTCAGACCCGCCTTGATATGGCCCGTTCCGTGAGGAGCAGCACGGTCAAAATCACAGACGCGAAGCGTCAGAGGCTTTGCGCCGCCCTTGAAGTAAGGACCAACGGGCGTAGCAAAGATACGGAACTGATATTCGGTTGCGGGCTTCACTCCGATGACGGGGTTGCTTCCGAACATATAGGGACGGAGATACATCGTCGCACCCGAACCATAGGGGGGAACGAAATCCGCATTGGCAGCGACAACTGCCTCAACTGCCTCGATAAACTTATCTTCGGGGAATGCGGGCATCTCAAGTCTTCTTGCACTATCCGCCAATCTCTTTGCATTGAGGTCAGGACGGAAGGTAACGATACGTCCGTCTTCGGTGCGATACGCCTTCAGACCCTCGAAAACGGTCTGGGCATACTGGAATACACCGGCACACTCATTCAAGGTCACGGTAGCGTCCTCGGTCAGAAATCCTTCTTCCCAAGCACCGTTTTTAAAGTTAGCAACGTATCTTTTATCGGTCTGGATATATCCAAAGCCCAGATTTGCCCAATCCAATTGCTTGTTACTCATACTATTTTCTCCTTCCAAAAATTACTTGTTATAATTTTTTCCAAGGCTGAGAGCCTTCATATTCAGCTCCTTGAGCGCCGCCTTTTTCGGCGGAACGAGCTTCTCTACCACCGCTTCTGCTCCGTCAAAAGAAAGCTCGGGGTGATTCTCGAGAAGATGACCTACGATGATCATATTAGCGAGCGTTGCAATGCCCGCTTCCTTTGCCATCTGCGTCGCGGGAATGTAGAATACTTCTACATCCTCTCTCTCGACCTTTGCATCGATCAGCGAGGAATCCACGTAAATCTGTCCCCCGGAAACGACCGTATTCACGTATTTTTCCAAAGACGGAGTGTTCATAGCGATCAGTACGCTCGGTGTCATAATAATCGGAGAGCCGACGGGTGTATCGGAAAGAATGACGTTACAGTTTGCCGTACCGCCACGCATTTCTGGTCCGTAGGAAGGAAGCCACGATACCTGAAGATCTTCCACAAGTCCCTTATAAGCCAAGAATTTTCCGGAGAACAGAATTCCCTGTCCACCAAATCCTGCGATCAAAATTTCCGTGGTTTTCATTCTGCTGCGCCCTCCTTCTCGGATCTGTCCTTATATACGCCGATCGGATAGTACGGGAGCATATCGCTCTCGATCCATTCGAGCGCCTGCTTGGGTGTCATACCCCAGTTGGTGGGACAAGCCGAAACGACCTCCACCAATGAGAATCCCTTGCCCTCGATCTGATTCTGGAACGCCTTTTTGATTGCCTTCTTGGCATTTCTTACGTTCTTGACGTTATTGACGGCAACACGCGCGATGTACTCGGGGCCCTCAAGCGTTGCGAGCATTTCGCTGACGCGGATCGGCCAACCGCAGTGATTAACGTCACGGCCATAGGGCGAGGTCTGCGTAACCTGACCGGGAAGGCTCGTAGGAGCCATCTGTCCGCCCGTCATACCGTAAATTGCGTTATTGACGAAAATGACGGTAATGTTCTCGTTTCTTGCGGCAGAGTGAACCGTTTCTGCCATACCGATCGACGCAAGGTCTCCATCCCCCTGATAGGTGAAGACAATATTATCGGGACGGCAACGCTTAATACCCGTAGCAACCGCAGGCGCTCTGCCGTGAGCTGCTTCGATCATATCACAGTTGAAATAATCGTATGCCATAACCGCGCATCCAACAGGAGCGACACCAATTGCCTTTCCTTCGATGCCAAGCTCGTCCATCGTCTCGGCAACCAGACGGTGAATAATACCGTGAGGACAACCGGGGCAGTAATGAAACGGTGCATCGGACAACGCCTTCGGCTTTTCAAATACAATTGCCATAATTAGAACTCTCCTTTCTCTGCCTTCTGAATCGCAGAAAGTACCTCGTCGGGCGTAGGAATCATACCGCCCGCACGGTTACAAAGCGTTACGGGACGCTTGCTTTCGGTAGCAAGCTTGATATCTTCGATCATCTGACCCATGCTCAGCTCTACCGAAATAAAGGATTTGACTTTATCTGCCGCTGCTCTGTGTGCCTTGGTCGGGAACGGCCAAAGCGTAATGGGACGGATCAGACCGACCTTGATGCCTGCCTTTCTTGCTTCTGCCACGGCGTTCTTCGCAATTCTCGAAGCAATACCGAAGGCAACAACGCAAATTTCAGCGTCGTCCATCATATACTCTTCCCACATTGCCTCGTTCTTTTCGATCTCGGCATACTTTTCAAAGCGCTCGAAGTTCTTTTTCTCGAGCTCATCGGGCTTCAGATACAGCGAGTTTACGACGTTGTGCTTCCGCTTACACTCGGTACCCGTGAGCGCCCAAGGCTTCTCATATACGGTAGGTTCGGCATCCTCAAAGGTAATCGGTTCCATCATCTGACCGATCGTTCCGTCTGCCAGAATCATTGCCGTCATCGAATACTTATCGGCAAGATCAAAGCCCTTGATCGTCAGGCTTGCCATTTCCTGCACCGAAGCGGGAGCCAGAACGATCATACGGTAGTCACCGTGACCGCCGCCCTTGGTTGCCTGGAAATAGTCCGACTGCGAAGGCTGAATACCGCCAAGTCCGGGGCCGCCGCGCTGTACGTTGACGACCAGTGCGGGAATATCCGATCCCGCGATGTAGCTGAGTCCCTCTGCCTTGAGCGAGATTCCGGGGCTCGAAGAAGAGGTCATAACTCTCATTCCTGCTGCCGATGCGCCATAAACCATATTGATCGACGCGATCTCACTCTCTGCCTGAAGGAAGACTCCGCCGATTTTCGGCATTTTCTTTGCCATATATGCAGCAATTTCCGTCTGAGGTGTGATGGGGTATCCGAAATAGTGGCGGCAACCTGCTCGAATGGCAGCCTCCGCAATCGCCTCGTTACCCTTCATTAAAATTCTTTCTGCCATAATTTTCTCCATTCCGTCGCTGTTTTGCAACTGCAAATAATCTTACTTTTCAACCGTGATGATGCAATCGGGGCACATCGTTGCGCAGAACGCACAACCGATACATTTTGCCTGATCATTCATAAATGCGGGCGAATATCCCTTGGGATTCAGCTTATCCTGTGCGATGGCAAGACATTGCTTGGGACACGCATCAACACACAAGCCACAACCCTTACACATATCTGTGTTAAACGTTACTTTTATCATCTTTTTTCCTCCTATATGATGATTTCGCAGAAACAAAAGATTTTTTCTTCTGTCACTGTGGCAAATCAAAGTATTTCTTTTGAAGCGTCAGAGGCATTGTCGGAATTCCCGAAATTTCCCCAACGATATTCTTTTCGACTGTATAAAGCCAGATGGGAAGTCCCGTCACACGGCTGACTTCCTCGGCAAACGGCACCGAATCAAGTACGGTCTTGGCAGTCGTCTCGGTACCGATGTTCGAGTTATTTACGATGCAGGTAAACCGAAGTCCGCACGCCGTCTCGATCTCTTTCATAATTTCTACGGTATCCTCGACCGTAGAGGTCAGAGGTCTGTGCCGATTGATGACAAACGCCATACGGTAATTTCCTTCTGCCTTGATCGCATCCGTGAATCTGCCGAGCGCGTAAGCTCCTCGGTCGTCGCCGCCGAGATCGACTACGCCAAAAATTGATTTGTCCTGAACGAGTCGGTAGCTTTCGGCAGGAATTGCGGGAAGATCGACATTCGTATTGGCGTAGCGCGAAGAAATCAGACTGATTCCCCGCTCGGTCAATTCGCTTTCACTGTCTTTCGTTCTGAAATACGGATTGACGATATCCAGATCGGCAATACAGACCTTTTTTCCTTCCTTTGCCAGAAGCATTGCGTAATTGACGGCAATATTCGTCTTGCCGCTTCCGTAATGTCCCGCAAAGAGGGTTAATCTTTTATGTTCCATAGTTTCCGTGATCAAAGTTTCTTTCTGATAATCTTTCCACTGGTCGTCTTGGGCAGACTCTCGTGGAATTCGACGATTCTCGGATATTTATACGGTGCGGTACGGGATTTGACGTAGTTTTGAATTTCCTTCTTCAATTCGTCGGTTCCCTCGGTACCGTTGACAAGAACGATACTTGCCTTGACCACCTGTCCGCGAATCTCGTCGGGTGCCGCGGAGACACCGCACTCGAGCACGTAAGGCAACTCCATAATGACGTTTTCGATCTCAAACGGACCGATTCGGTAACCCGAAGACTTGATGACATCGTCAGCTCGTCCTACGTACCAAAGGAAACCGTCCTCATCGCACCAAGCAAGGTCGCCCGTATGGTAGTATCCGTCGCGCCAGGTTTCTGCCGTAATTTCGGGATTGCCCTCGTAAGAGTAAGCAAGACCGCAAGGAAGTCCCTTGGAGATATCAATACAGATTTCTCCGCTCTCACCTGCTTCCACAGGCTCGCCTTCCGAACTCAGCAAGCAGACCTTGTACAGCGGTACGGGTTTACCCATCGATCCGATCTTGTGGCTTCCGCCCGCAAGATTTCCGATGATAAGCGTGCTTTCGGACTGACCGAAGCCTTGCATAATCTTGAGTCCCGTATGGTTTTCAAACTGACGGAATACTTCGGGGTTAAGTGCCTCACCCGCGGTCGATGCGTGCTCGATGCTGGAAAGATCAAAGCGGGAAAGATCCTGCTTGATAAGCATTCGGTACATCGTAGGCGGTGCACAGAAAGTAGTAATGTTGTATTTCTTAAACAGGGGCAGAATTTTCTCTGCATCGAAGCGATCAAAGTCATAGACGAAGGTCGCCGCCTCACAGAGCCACTGACCGTAAAGCTTACCCCAGAGTGCCTTTGCCCAACCAGTATCGGAAATCGTCAGATGTAATCCGTCGGGGTTCACCTGATGCCAATACTTGGCGGTAATGAAATGTCCGAGCGGGTATTTATGGTTATGCGCCGCGATCTTCGGATATCCCGAGGTACCCGAGGTAAAGAACATCAGCATCGGATCGTTACCGCAAGGCGTATCCTCGGTTCGTGCATAGTGACTGCTATAGATGCTATACTCTTCATCAAAGTTGCGCCAACCGTCGCGGTTTCCGCCTACGAGAATCTTATGTGCAAGGTTCGGCGCATTCTTTGCCGCCGCATCGACCGAATTTGCCACCTCGCCGTCAGCCGTACAAAGGATTGCTTTAATGCCTGCGGCATTGAAACGGTATTCAAAATCCTTCTCCAAAAGCTGATTGGGAGCGGGAATTGCCACAGCACCGATCTTATGCAATGCCAACATTGAGAACCAGAACTGATAGTGGCGCTTCAGCACCAGCATTACGCGGTCGCCTCTCTGAATGCCGATCGATTTGAAATAGTTCGCAACTCTGGCAGATTCTTTTTTCATATCCTGGAAGGTAAATCTGCGCTCTGTACCGTCCTCGCTGATGTGAAGCATCGCAAGCTTATCGGGTTTACGTCTGCCGAGAGCGTCAACGACGTCAAAGGCAAAGTTGAAGCGATCCTCGTTCTTGAACGAAATTCCCGTCAGCGTACCGTCCTTTTCGGTAGGCACGATGAAATCGTGATAAATTCTCTTTTGGTTGTCTTCATCACGGCGTTTGGTAAGCGTTGCCGAGGTTGCCGCCTGCTCTTCCATTCTCGCCGCTTGGTTACGAAGTACGATCGCATAGAACGTACAATCCGCTCCGCCGACAGCGATCATTCCGTGAGGCATTCCCGAATCGTAGTAAATACAGTCACCGGGGTTCAGTATTTCCGTATGTTCGCCAATCTGAATCTTCATCTGACCGGTAATCACGATATCACATTCCTGACCTTCGTGCGTTACCATTTCGATCTTCTCGTTTTCAGCACCCGCGTGATACTTCATCTCCATATACAGCGGAAGCGCGATACGGTTACGGAATCCCGAAGCGAGGTTATATCCCACCATATGATGAGCTTCTTCGATTCTCTGTCCTTCCCCTCTTCTGGTCAAAGCATAAGAACGAAGCTTCGGGCTTTTACCCTCGAGAATATCGCTCATATCGACGCCGAAAATCAGAGCGCAATGATACAGCAATGCCACACTAAGATTTTTATTGCCGTTTTCACACGCTTCATACTCACTCGCATCCATTCCCGTCCGTTCTGCCATTTCGGCAACCGACAGACCTGAAATCAAGCGAAGCTCGCGAATACGGTCGGCGACCTTTTTTAATTTATGCTCCATAATATCCATAGGTTATTCCATCCTATCTCTTCATATATACATATATTTTATCATTTCTCTACAAAAAAGTCAAACATTTTCTTCTCAAAAATGCACAAACTTTCAGAGAAAGCCGGACGTTTATTGTGCATTCTTATGAAACTCAAAAAGATTTCATAGAAGTCATAAGGGTTCACCGGCTCCTATGACAATCGTTTTAATTCTTCGATTTTTCCAAATCGTTTTTACGGATTTCCACACGTCTAATCTTACCACTGATCGTCTTGGGAAGTTCCTCGACAAACTCAACGATTCTCGGATACTTATAAGGTGCCGTATGCGTCTTTACGTACTCCTGAATTTCCTTTTTCAGCGCATCGGTACCGACAGTACCCTTTACGAGCACGATCGTTGCCTTGACGATCTGTCCGCGCACCTCGTCAGGCACGGGTGTAATCGCACATTCCAGAACGTAAGGAAGCTCCATGATCACGCTTTCGATCTCGAACGGGCCAATACGGTAGCCGGGAGACTTAATGACGTCGTCGATACGGCCGACGTACCAGAGATATCCGTCCTCATCCATCGTTGCCTGATCTCCCGTATGGTAGTATCCGTCGTGCCAAACCTCGTTTGTCTTTTCTTCATCCAAGTAGTAACCGATAAAGAGACCGCAAGGCGCTTTATCTTTGACACGGATACAGATTTCTCCCGTGTCACCCATCTTACATTCGTTTCCGTCGGGGTCGAGAACCGCCACGTCGTACAGCGGGCTGGGTTTGCCCATCGATCCGATCTTCGGCGTAGATCCGACGAAGTTGGCGATCGAAAGCGTGGTTTCGGTCTGACCGAAGCCTTCCATAATAGTCAGTCCCGTTGCCTTCTTGAACTGATTGAAGACCTCGGGGTTGAGGGCTTCGCCCGCCGTCGTCGCATATTCAATCGAGGAAAGGTCGTATTTGGAGAGATCTTCCTTGATAAAGAAGCGGTACATCGTAGGAGGAGCACAGAAGGTCGTGATATGATATTTTGCGAACATCGGCAGAATATCTTCGGAGTGGAATCGGGCAAAGTCATAGGTAAACTGTGCTGCTTCGCAGAGCCACTGACCGTAAAGTTTTCCCCAAAGAGCCTTACCCCAACCCGTATCGGAGATCGTAAAATGCAATCCGTTCGGGTTGACGTTATGCCAATGCTTTGCGGTGGGATAATGTCCCAAGGCATACTTGTAAGAATGGGTTGCGATACGGGGATACCCCGTCGTACCCGAGGTAAAGAGCATCAGCATCGGATCAT
>JAZOSZ010000222.1:0-1553 GCA_045657365.1 Eubacteriales bacterium | reverse complement strand
GTCCGCGAGATATTCTTCGGAAATATTGGCAAGAACCGCTTCCTCGGTGTAATAAAATCCCGCGGCAGAAATGATGTGGACTTCCGATTCTTCCGATACCCGTTTGAGTACGTCAAGATCGCGTCCGAGGTTGATCGGGGTGCAATCGACGATAGTGCCGAGCCTATAAGCTTCTTTCATCGCTCTCAAATGCTTTGCCGACGCTCGGATCAGTGCCTCTTTGTCAAGATAGCTTGCGCCGAGCATTGTCTGAAAATATTCAAAATAGCAGAAAATATGCTCGTGAGGCAGAACGATACCAAGCTCTGCCTCCGAGATATTTCCGAGTACGGTTCTGATTTGTTTCATTTTATTTTATTTCATTATGCCTGCTGAACGGTACGGTTGACGATTTCTTCCTGCATCAGCTCGGGCAGAACGTTGAAGGATGCCGAGAAGCCCGAAACGCGCACCTTGAGGTGACCGTGCTTTGCGGGATCCTCGCGTGCGGCGAGCAACTCTTCTTTCGTGACGTAGTTGAGCTGAACGTGAATTCCGCCGAGCTTGAAGTATTCCTCGATCATCAAACATACCTTATCGAAATACTCGTCGTTCTTCATCAGCGCACCGTCGATCATCATATTGCAGACGTTGGGACCGCAGAGAATGCCCGTGGGGTCCATTTGAGCGAGCGATTGCATCAGCGCAAGCAGACCGTTTCGGTCCTTGCCGCCGCACTGTCCCGTACCGACCATAAATCCGTCACCCGCGAAGCGCGCGTCGGGCGTGGCGGGCGTTCTTCTTCCAAATTCCATATGGTGGGGATTGTAGCCCGCAAGTGTACCAACGAGGGGATGTGCGCCGTTGGCAAGGCGTCGCGTGGAGAGGATACCGTGGAGCTCGGTGGTCACGCGGCGTGCCATCTCGTCCGAGAGGGGATCGGCATTGCCGAAGAAGCGACCTCTCTTGTAAATGTCGGTGCGAAGGTCGTCGTCCTTCTCCCAGTTGGAACGAAGCACCTCGACGAGGTATTCCATCGTGATCTTCTTTTCCTCAAAGACGAATTGCTTGATGATACTCAGCGAGTCGATGAGGGGAATAATTCCCATCAGATTGATGCCGCCGATGGCGGTCTTACAGCCGTACTGTGTGGGAGATGCCGCTTTCTCAATACAACCGTCGAGCAGAAAGGCGCTCAGGACGTTGATATCCTTCGTTCGCATTGCGTCGAACTGATCGGAATACCAAAGAATGCGGTCAAGATCGCGCTCAAGCTCCTCGCGGAAGATCGCGTAAAATTCATCAAAGCTTTCGCACTTTACGATTTCGTCGGTCTTTTCATAGAGCGTAGTCACCATACAGCGCATCATATTTGCCGTACAGCCGCCAAGCCAAAGCGCACCCGGGAAGGAGGGCTCGTTACAGCCGACCATCGTGTATTTGACCGCCTCACTCAGCGGAAGCCCACAAATCTCGGTGAGTGCCTTGATGCGAGGCTCGTCGTTGACGAAGGCAAAGCGCTTGTTTTTGTCGTTTCGCTCGCATTCGAGCATAAATTTGAGCACCTCAAAGGG
>JAZOSZ010000221.1:0-8842 GCA_045657365.1 Eubacteriales bacterium | reverse complement strand
AGCCTTACCGAGTCTTACGATGTGCTCCTCGGGAACGCCGATTTTGTCACGCCAGATAGCGTATGCTTCCTCGTCGTTTTCGTATATAGAGGGCCAGAGCTTGTCCGCAGGTATCTCAAGGGTTACTGTGAGGAACTCCCAAGCCCACGGAATAGCCTCGTTCTTAAAGTAATCTCCGAAGGAGAAGTTACCGAGCATTTCGAAATAAGTACCGTGGCGCGCGGTGTGTCCAACTCTTTCAAGGTCGGGCGTACGGATACATTTCTGGCAGGTCGTCACGCGGTTGCGCGGAGGAATCTCCTCTCCCGTGAAGTATTTCTTCATCGGTGCCATTCCCGAGTTGATCAGAAGCAGAGATTTATCTCCGACGGGAACGAGGGGGAAGGAAGGCAGTCTTAAATGTCCCTTTGATTCAAAAAACGAAAGATATTTTTCGCGAAGATCATTTAACGAAGTCCATTTCATAGGGAAATATCGCCTTTCTTTCAAAAAATAATTATAATAAAATAAAATATCACTTTATTATACCACTCTCCCCACGGTTTGTCAATCCTTTTTTTACACCAATCGGACGGAGAAAACATAAAATACTATCGTAGCGGTCCGAGAAGTGTGACCGCGATCGAAAGGACGATAACACGATGAAACATCAAACGAAAATCGCAGTTCTCGGCGGAGACCTGCGGCAATATATCGCCGCGCGTGAGCTGTCCTTCGGTGGCGCGTCGGTGGTTCTTTGGGGACTCGAACGCTCGGCGGGGGTGGGCGGCGACGAGGGACTTCCCGTGGCGCGAAGCCTTTCGGCGGCGCTTGACGGTGCCGACGCCGTCTTGCTTCCGCTCCCCGCAACGACGGACGGAATCTCGCTCTTCGCGCCTCTTGCGTCGGGCGAGACGCGCCTTCGTCTGTCGGAGCTTCCCGAAAAAATGGCGTCAGGCTCGCTTCTCGTGGGGGGACGGATCCCCGAAACCGTCGTCGCCTTTGCCGAGGCGGCGGGGATTCGCGTGAAGGATTATTTCGGTTCGGAAGAATTTCAGATTCAGAACGCCTATACGACCGCCGAGGCGGCGATCAGCATTGCGATGAACAGTTTAACCCGCACGCTGCTCGGTGCGCGGGTGGCAGTGACGGGATTCGGACGGATCGCCAAGCACCTCGTCAGACTTCTGACGGCACTCGGTGCGCGCGTAACGGTCGCGGCACGAAAAAGCGAAGACCTTGCCTGGGCGCAAAGCCTCGGCTGTGAGACGTTTCGACTTTGCGAAGGAGAAACGCCGCGCGAGCTTGCTCACGGCTTTGACGTCATCTATAATACCGTGCCGCATTGGCTCTTTGACCGAGGCTTTCTTGCCGAGGCGTCGCGCGACACCTTTTTGATCGATCTTGCCTCGGTACCGGGCGGTGTGGGTATTCTTGCCGCCAAAGAGCTTGGGTCAAACGTCCTCTGGGCGACCTCGCTCCCCGGCAAATACGCCCCGACGAGCGCGGGCGAGCTGATTGCGTCCTGCGTGCGCGGAATTCTTTCGGAAGGGGGATACGGAGAATGATCGGATTTGCGATGTGCGGCTCTTACTGTACGCACGCGACAGCACTCGGAGAACTCAAAAAGCTTCGGGAACGCGGACTTGAAATTCAGCCGATTCTGAGTGAGAACGTCTTTTCCAGTGATACGAAATTCGGACGCGCCGAGGAGCTTCGGCGGCGCGTGGAAGAGCTTTGCGGACGTGAAATTATTCACACGGTCGTTGGTGCTGAGCCGCTTGGACCGAAAACGCCGCTGGACGCGCTTCTGCTTTGCCCCTGCACGGGAAATACGCTGGCGAAAATGGCGCTCGGCATTACCGATACTGCCGTGACGATGGCGGCAAAGGCACACCTGCGGAGCGACCGCCCGCTTGTGATCTGCCTTGCGTCGAACGACGCGCTTTCGGCAAATCTCAAAAATATCGGGCTTCTCCTCTCGCGCAAATGCGTTTATTTTGTTCCGATGCGTCAGGACGATCCCGAAAAGAAACCGCACTCTCTCGTGGCGGATTTTTCTCTTTTGATCCCCACACTGGAGAGCGCGATGCAGGGAAAACAGGTTCAAAAAATCTTTGTGTAGAATTTTTTGTGGGGTTAGCCCCACGCCCCACGGGTCGTCGAGGACGTCGACCCCTACGGTTTTGTGCCAATCATTTTCAAAAAATCGCATCTCAAAGCCGTGGCTTGCACAAAGAAAAAGGCGACACAAAAAACAAATTTGTGTCGCTTTCTTTTGGGTACCTCTTTTGATCCCCACACTGGAGAGCGCGATGCAGGGAAAACAGGTTCAAAAAATCTTTGTGTAGAGTTTTTTTGTGGAGCTAGCCCCACGCCCCACGGGTCGTCGACGGTTTTGTGCCAATCATTTTCATAAAATCGCATCCTAAACCTCTTGGTACGTAGTGTCCAAGAGGTTTATTCCTTAGAAAGCCGAAGTCTGCACAAAAGAAAAAAACAACACAATCCATAAAATTGTGTTGTTTTCTTTTGGGTACCTTTTCTTTTCCAAAAGAAAAGGTACGAATCCAATCCCATTCAATTCTAACTACTCTATCTGTTTTCTCATTCGCTCCAGTGCGCCTTTTTCGAGGCGGGAGACTTGTGCTTGTGAGATTCCGATTTCCTCGGCGATTTCCATTTGGGTTTTATTTTTATAATAGCGGAGCTGGATAATCGTTCGTTCGCGTTCGCCGAGCTGGTTCATAGCTTCGCGCAAGACGATATTTTCGAGCCAGAGCTCGTCGGAGCTATTCGAGTCGCTGAGCTGATCCATCACGTAGACCGAGTCACCGTTCTCGCTGAAGACGGGCTCGTAGAGCGAGATCGGCTCGACGATGGCTTCCATTGCCCGCACGACGGCTTCTTTTTTCTCTCCGAGGTATGCCGCGATCTCCTCGGCGTCGGGCTCGCGTTCCTTTTCGCGGACAAGCTCTTCCTTTGCCCCGAGCGCGCGGTAGGCGAGGTCACGCACCGAACGGCTGATACGGATCGAATTATTATCCCGCAGGTAGCGGCGGATCTCTCCGATGATCATCGGAACGGCGTAGGTCGAGAATTTGACGTCGAGGTCGGTATTGAAATGGTCGACCGCCTTACAAAGTCCGATACAGCCGACCTGAAAGAGGTCGTCGAGGTTTTCTTTTCGTCCCGTAAAGCGCTGAACGATGCTGAGCACGAGGCGGAGATTTCCGTAAATCAGCTCTTGTCTTGCGTTCTCATCTCCCTCTTTCACGCGAAGGAGCAGGGCGCGTTTTTCTTCGTCGGTCAGCACCTTGAGATTTGAGGTATTCACCCCGCAGATTTCCACTTTGTTATAGTACATAAAATTACTCCCGATACAAAAACTTCATATCGGGAGTATTGCCGTCCGCAGGGGACGCTTATTCATTTTTCGCCTTACCGCTTTTTTCCAACCGAAGGGTCGTGACGGGCGCACCGTCCATTCGCACGACGGTTTGGCAAAGGGCGAGGTCAGCTTCATCGTGGGTGACGAGCAGTGCCGTTTTGCCGTAGGTGCCGTTGAGCTCATAGAGAATCAGCTTTGTTGCCTTGGCTTTGGCTTCGGCGTCGAGTCCGCGGAAGGGTTCGTCGAGGAGCAGAAGCGTTGGTTCAAAGGCAAGCGCACGTGCGATCGAGACACGCTGTTTCATTCCGCCGGAAAGCTCGTGCGGAAATTTTGTCGCGACCTCGTCGGCGTCCTCGAAAAGTTCCGAAAGCAGGGCTTTGGCGCGTTCCTCGGAAGCACCGACCGCCGTGATATTTTCCAGCGCGGTCATCCACGGAAAGAGACGCGGCTCTTGAAAGAGATAGGACACTCGGTCGTGCGAGGAATGAATCTTTCCGCCGTCGGGGGATTTTAAGCCTGCCACCGCGTGCAGAAGCGTACTTTTTCCGATGCCCGAAGCGCCGACGATCCCCACGATTCCCGTAGGAAATTCAAAGCTGAGGTCTTCGAGTACGGTCGTCTCGCCGTAGCGGAGTGTGAGAGAATCAAGAAGCAGCATAAGAATCTCCTTTCGGGAGCACTCTGAATTTTCGTCCG
Source organism: Eubacteriales bacterium (assembly GCA_045657365.1). GTDB lineage: Bacteria > Bacillota > Clostridia > Oscillospirales > CAG-272 > HGM12713. The sequence continues at coordinate 4,776 of JAZOSZ010000221.1, read as the reverse complement.
AGCTTTTGCAGGGCGAAGAGGAAGAGCTTTTCGATGACGAGGCTCAGGACGATGACCACGAGCGTCCAGGCAAAGAGGGTGGGCGTTTCGAGGTAGGTTTTGGAATAGTAGAGCTCGGTTCCGATCGCGTGATTGGGCGTGGCGAGAATCTCAGCGGCGATGCCCGCCTTCCACGCCATACCGAGCGAAGAACGGCAGGCGGCAAGAAAGTAGGGAGCGACCGTGGGAACGTAGAGCCGACGGAGCTTTTTCCACGCGGAAAAGCGGTAGACCTTTGCCACCTCACGAAGTCCCTCGTCGACCGACGCGATGCCTTCGGTGACGTTTGCCCAGACGATCGGAACGACGATCAGCGCCGTGATGAAGACGGGCAGAAGCGTGCGGTCGAACCAGAGCAACGCGAGAATGATGAAAGACGCGACGGGGGTTGCCTTGACGGCGGTGATGACGGGACGCAAGAGGGCGTCACAGAGCTTGGAGAGCGAGGTCAGAGTGCCGAGCAGTGTGCCGAGAATCAGGGAAATGAGAATTCCCGCGACCACGCGCAGAAGCGAGATTGCCGCCGTCAGCCAGAAGCTTCCCGTCAAAGAGAGTCGGACCAGCTCTTTCCCGACGGCGATCGGAGAGGGAAAGAGAAAGTCGTTTTGAATGAGGAAGGTCAAAAGACACCAGACGCCGCCCCAGAAGCAGAGGACGCCGAGTGCTTTGGCGATTGCCGAGAGAAGGTTCTTTCGGTGTTTCATAGAAAATTATTTTGCGACGTAGTAGAATCCGTCGTCGGGGACGGCACCTACCGAGGCAGGGTTCAGCGCAAAGAGCTTTTCGCAGAAGACGTTCATTACGTCCTTCATATCTTCCCCTGCGATATAGCAGAGATTGCACTTGGGAAGTGCCTTCTTGGCAATTGCCGCCTTGGGAAGAATTTTCGCGTTGACGATCGCGTCGATCGCGTCGTCCGAGCCTTCCTTGACGAAGTTTACCGATGCTTCATAGTCCGAAAGGAACTGCGCCACTTCGGCGGGGTGTGCTTCGGCAAAGGCGGTGTTGACGACCAGACAGCCCTGAACGAGCGTGTTTTCACCGTAAATGGCTTCCCATTCTGCCGTCAGATCCAGTGCGACCTTGACGTTCTTGGCGGCAGTTGTGACAACCGAAACCTTCGGCTCGGGCAGGACGGCAAGTGCGACCTTTCCCGTGGTAATGGCAGCTTGCAGAGCATCGGGCGAAGGATACGAGGTCGTATCGAGCGTGACGTCCTTGCCGACCTCAAGTCCTGCCGCCGTCAGGAGCGCGGCGGTGATGAATTCGGGGTTCGATCCCGCACCGGGGAGATAGACGGTTTTGCCTTTGAGGTCGTCGATCGACTTGACGGTATCGGTATTATCGAGCAGGTAGAGCACGCCGAGCGTGTTGAGCGCGAGGAGTTGGAGCTTGCCTTCGCTTGCTTTATACAGCTTGGCGGCGACGTTGGTGGGAAGCGCGGCAATATCGCACTCGCCCGAAACGATGGCGCCCGTAATGGCGTCGGCGGCGGTGTGCAGAGAGATATTGTAGTTCATCGTGTCGGCTTCGTTTTCCGCGTCGGCGATCATTTTTGCCATACCGAGGGCGGTCGTTCCGTTGAGCGCGTAGATTTTGATTTCGAGGTCTGCGTCGGCTTTCGGCGCGCAGGACAGAAGCACTGCGGGGAGAAGCAGACAGAGCGCGAGGACGAGAGAGAGAAGTTTGATTGTGTGTTTCATTGTTTTATTTCCTTTCTTGGGTAAAAATATTATATCAAGCGCAAAAGTGCGTCCTTGTTTCGGAGAAGTATGGTTTTGCCGTCCTTTTGGACGAGTCCCTCGTCACAGAGGTTGTCGAGGGCGCGGTAGAGCGAGGCGCGTCCCATTCCGAGCAGCTCGGCGAGACGGTTCATCGGGCAGGGGGGCGTAAAGACGCCGTCCTGCTCGTAATCGAGAAGGAAGACGGCAAGCTTCTTTTCGGCGCTTCCCGCCGTCAGCGTGGCGATCTTTCGGTTCAGATAGACGATGCGTTCGCTCTGAAATCCGAGATACGCCCGACAGATCTCCGCGTCTCCCAAGACGAGTCGACGCACGGCGTCACCGTCGAGAAAGAGAATTTTTGCGGCGCTTGTCGTGACGATCGCCGAGGGGAAGGGCTCGTCCTCGGCAAAGAGATTCGCGATCCCGAAGAGCTCTCCGACCGCGAGCGGCTTCAGAAGGGCGTGTGCGCCTGCCGTCGCGCTTTCGACGCGCGCCCTGCCCGAAAGCAGAATTCCCACACGAGGGACTTTGGACGATGAGGAATAGGCGACCTCGTGTGCCTCGAAGGAAACGATCTCGGTCGTTCCCGTGGGAAAATATTGCCCTGCCGATGCTTCGCTCAGCGTCGAAAAGACGGGGTGTTTTCCAAGAATGGAACGCAGTTCCTTCGTCGTACAGTTCATAGGGTAACTCCTTTTTAAGTGTCTTATATGGGACAAATATATTATATCACGGGGAATCTCTTTTGTCAAGAAGAAATTTTTTATCAAAAAGGCGTGAGAAAAAAGAAATTTTTTGTCATAAATGTAAACAAATTATGAAAAGAGATGACAAAGCGTGGGAATTTATGGTAAAATAAATAAAAAGCAAGATCGAAAATAAAAAATAAGAAAGAGGAAATTACAATGACTTTGGTAATTCTTGCGGCGGGAATGGGTTCGCGCTACGGTGGACTCAAACAGATCGACCCCATTACGAAGGAAGGGGATTTTATCATTGATTTTTCGGTATTCGATGCGATTCGCAACGGATTTGATAAGGTAGTCTTTGTCATCAAGGAGGAGCATCTCGATCTGTTCCGAGAGACGATCGGCTCTCGTTTTGAAGATAAGATCAAGGTTGAGTACGCCTTCCAGCGTCTTGGGGATCTGCCCGAAGGCTTCTCGGTACCCGAAGGACGCACGAAGCCCTGGGGAACGACGCAGGCGGTGCTTTCGGCAAAGGCGCTTGTGAACGAGCCCTTCTGCGTGCTGAACGCCGACGATTTTTATGGGGAAAGTGCCTATCGCCTTGTGGCTTCGCATTTTGAGAATCCCACCGAGGACTACTGTATGGTCGGCTACCGCGTCGGCAAAACGCTGACCGACAACGGCACCGTTTCGCGCGGAGTATGCGCGACGACCGAGGACGGTTATCTGCGCGAGATCGTCGAGCGTACCGCGATTTCGCGGGACGGCGACGAGGCGGTCTTCGAGGCGGACGGCAAGGAAGTGAGAATTTCCCTCACGACGCCCGTTTCGATGAATTTCTGGGGCTTTACCCCGAAGCTCTTCGGACAGCTTGAACAGTATTTTGTTGATTTTCTGTCTAACCTTGGCGACAATCCGCTCAAGTGTGAGTGCTACCTGCCGATGGCGGTGGGCGAGCTGATGGCAAAGGGCGAGTGCCGCGTACGCGTGTACGAGTCCGAGGACGCTTGGTACGGCGTGACCTATTCCGAGGACAAGCCGAAGGTCAAGGCAAGTCTTGAAGCGCTCAAGGCGTCGGGTGCGTATCCCCAAAAGCTGAGCTGAGAAAAAGAGGAACTTTATGGCAATTTTAATTACGGGCGGCGCGGGCTACATCGGTTCGCACACAATGCTGGAATTTCTCACGGCGGGACGCGAGATCGTCTGCGTGGATAATTTTATGAATTCCAAGCCCGAGTCACTTCGCCGTGTGAAGGAGCTTTCGGGCAAGGACTTCCGTTTCTGCGAGGTCGATCTTCTCGACAAGGACGCGCTGGAACAGGTCTTCCTTGAAAACGAGATCGAAGCGTGTATTCACTTTGCGGGTCTGAAGGCGGTGGGAGAATCCTGCGAAAAGCCGCTTCTTTACTATCACAACAACATCACGGGAACGCTCAATCTTTGCGAGCTTCTCGCAAAATACGGGGCGAAGCGCATCGTGTTCAGTTCGTCGGCAACCGTTTACGGCAAGCCTGCGAGCGTTCCGATCACCGAGGATTTCCCAACCTCGACGACCAATCCGTACGGTGAGACCAAGCTGATGATCGAGCGGATTCTGAAGGATCTTCAATCGGCAGATCCCACGTGGAGCATTGCCGTTCTGCGCTATTTTAATCCGATCGGAGCGCATCCGAGCGGACGCATCGGCGAGGATCCGCAGGGAATTCCCAACAACCTCTTGCCCTACGTGTCGCAGGTTGCCACGGGACGCAGAGAATTTCTCTCGATCTTCGGCGACGATTACGCGACGCACGACGGCACGGGCGTTCGTGATTACATTCACGTGGTCGACTTGGCGCGCGCGCATCTTTGCGCGATCGAATACGCCGAGAAAACGACGGGCATCGATTATTTCAATATCGGCACGGGCGTCGGTTACTCGGTGCTCGATATCGTGCATGCCTACGAGGCGGCAACGGGGGCGAAGGTTCCGTATCGGATCGTCGCACGCCGTCCCGGGGACATTGGCGAGTGCTACGCGAACCCCGAAAAGGCGGCTCGCGTGCTCGGCTGGCGCGCCGAATACGGACTGGAAGAAATGTGCCGCCACGCCTACGCTTGGCAGTCGCAGAATCCGAACGGATACGATACGTAAGACGCGCGTACCGTAAGACGCACGTACCGTAAGACGCACGTACCTTTTCTTTCGGGAAAGAAAAGGTACCTAAAAGAAAGCAACACAAATAAGTAAAACAAAATCTTCGGGGTCGGCAGAAAGCCGTTTGTACTCGAAATCATCGAGTTTGGCAGGCGGCACTGCCGCCTTCTTTCGGGAAAGAAAAGGT
>JAZOSZ010000220.1:0-1692 GCA_045657365.1 Eubacteriales bacterium | reverse complement strand
AGTAAGATGTTCGGATATAATGAAACGTATTTTTGCAGATGCTTTAAAAAAGTAACGGGATTTACTTTCACACAGTATGTTAAGACGTTGCGTATGGAAAAGGCATTTAAAATGCTTCGTGAGGGAAAGGAGTCAATCCGTTATATTGCATGGAAATGCGGGGACCCCACCGCATACAATATGGGGCGACTGACCCTCAATCCCAAAAAACATCTTGACCTTGCGGGTACCATTTGCATGATCGTGTTCGGATTCGGTTGGGCAAAACCCGTGCCGATCAACACGCGTTACTTTAAAAAGCCCAAGCGCGATATGGCGCTCTCGGCGCTTGCGGGACCCGTTTCCAATCTCCTGCTTGCCGTCCTCTTTGCGCTTCTGATGAAGCTCTATTTCAGCTTCTTCGCTTTCCGTCTTTCGGCGGAGCTTGCCTATCTGATTTATTTCTTCTTCGTTCTGGCGATTCGTCTGAACGTGACCCTCGCGGTCTTCAATCTGATTCCGATCCCGCCACTCGACGGCTCGCGCATTCTTCTGCTCTTTTTGCCGACCGATACTTATTTCAAGCTGATGCGTTACGAGCGCTATCTTTCGATCGGTCTGATGATCGCCTTGGCGCTCGGTCTTCTCGACACCCCGATCCATTTTGTATCCAACCTCTTTCTTACCCTCATTGAACGACTGATCCTTTAATCGACGTTAGGAGTTTTTATGGAAGCTATGACCTATCGGCTCGACCAATTTGAAGGCCCTCTCGACCTTCTTCTCGCGCTGATCCACAAAAACAAAGTGAATATTTCGGACATTCCGATTGCCCTGATCTGCGATCAGTATCTCGCGACGATTGCCGAAGCGCAGTCGCTTGATATGGACGTGGCATCCGAATTTCTCGTGATGGCAAGTGAGCTGATGCTCATCAAGAGCCGTATGCTCCTGCCGCGGAACGAGGAAGAGGAAGACGATCCCCGCGCACAGCTGACCGACGCCCTGCTTCGGTATCAGCAAGCGAAGGAAGCCGTCGGAAAGCTCTCTCCTCTCTACGCGTATTATCACGGGCGTATGGTCAAGGATACCGACGAAATTTCGGTGGACAAGACCTTTGTGCAGGATCAGGACGTGACCTCGCTTCTTGCCGCCGTGCGGCGCATTATTGCCTACAATAATGCCCTGGAGCGCGCGCAGAAAACCGCCTTTACGCCAATGATCGCAAAGCCGATCATTCCCGTAGAGATCAAGATCGTTTCGATCCTGCGAAAACTCGAAGAGCGTGGTGCGGCAAGTGTTGCCGAGCTTGTGAGCGGTGAGGCGACGCTCCCCGACCTGATTGCCTCTTTCCTCGGCGTTCTGGAGCTGATTAAAATTCGCAAGCTTCTGATCGCCGACGACATTCCCTCCGACAACGCCCTGCTCCCGATCTCCACGCGCCTCGTTCTGAACGAGGACGATTCGACGGTCGAGCAGAGTGAATATCTTTCGTTGAACGAAAACGAACAGCAAGAAATTTCTTTTGATGAGGTAATATGATGACTGACAATCAACCCGAACTCAATCCTCTGAAAAATATTGAGGGTGCCATTGAAGCAATTCTCTTTGCCGCAGGCTACCCCGTCAAATACGCAAAACTCGCCGAGGTTCTTGGACTTGACGTGCATAACGTCAAAACCGTCATCGAGCACATGGCAAAGGACTATAACC
>JAZOSZ010000219.1:0-2458 GCA_045657365.1 Eubacteriales bacterium | reverse complement strand
GACCGCTTGGCCTCCGACTTGCGATTTCTCTGCCCTCTGGACGAAAAAGGAAGCGCGCGCCAAGTGTCTTGGTCTTCCCCTCGCTTCGGTGCTTTCCAAGGATTTGGAACTCTTCACCCGCACCTACCGAACGGAACATCTGACGCTCAGCCTTGCCGCCGAGCAAGACTTCGAGGTGGAATTTTTTCAAACCGAATTTTCTTTTCAAGAGGTAAATTTATGATACAAAACGAACTTTCCCAAGCCTATCCTTACCGTACCGAGCTTCACGCGCACACAATGCCCGCAAGTATTTGCGGTCGTCTTCTGCCCGAAGAGCTCGTCAAGCTGTATCTTTCCCACGGAGCGCACGGACTTGTGATCACCAATCACCTGAACACCTACTCGCGGGGCGAACGTACCGCCGAGCAGTACGCCGAGGACTACCTTGCCGACTACTACCGCGCTAAAAAAGCCGCCGAAGGAACGCCGCTTTCGGTCAGCCTCGGCGTTGAAATCCGTTTTGACGAGGAAGGCAAAAACGACTACCTCATCTACGGCGTCGAACCCGAAGAGCTCCTTCCGATGATGGAAGCGCTTCCCCTGGGCATCGAGAAATTTTACAAGAAATTCAAAAAAGAATCGAATCTGATTCTTCAGGCACACCCCTTCCGCGACGGAATTTTCTTAGCCCCCCTTTCGTCGATCGACGGCATCGAGGTCTTCAATTTCCACCCCGGACAGAATTCTCGCATTGCTTGGGCGGCAAAATACGCCAAAGAAAACGGTCTTCTTCTGTCGGGCGGCTCGGACGTTCACCGTACCGATCGCGCCGCGTCCTGCTTTTTGCGTACCAAAGAACCGATCAAAGATACCCACGACGTCGTCCGCGTGCTGAACTCGCGCGACCTTCTGTTTGAGGTCTGGGGCAATCTGATCGTTCCCTATTACGACAATTAAATTTCAAAAATCAATCCCGCCGTGTCATCCTCGAGCAAGTGCCCCACGAGATTCTTCGCTCCGCTCAAGAATGACAACCGTGGGGCACGCCGTGAAGGATCTCGGCGGAATGCAAAAAAAGGAGAATGCTTATGAAAAAATATACTTGGAACTATACCGAACAAACCGTCAACGAGGAAACCGAAGAGGCGATCGAGGTCGCGCACACCGTCACCCTTCGTTGCTCCTTCCTTTCGGGCAAAGCAATCGTAACGATTGACGGAACCGAATTCAATATCAGTACCCGCCCCCTCGCCCTGCGCGGTACCTCTCAGGTCTTCCGCCTCGGTGATACCCCCGCTATCCTCGACTTCCCCAAAAAAGGCGCGCCTTCTGTAATCGTAGATAATGAAAAGTTATGAAGGGACGCTCCTACTTTTCTTTTAAAAAAGAAAAGTAGGCAAAAGAAAACAACACAAAATGATTTATTGTGACGCCGCATTCTCTGTGCAGATTTCGGCTTTCTGAGGAACAAACTTGTCAGACCCGCAATGTTTTCGAAGAAAACTTGCCGTTGAGCGAAGCGAAACATCGTCCTCGACAAGTTTGGGATGCGATTTATTTCAAACGCTTTTTGTGCAAAGTTGGAATTTCGCACTTACTTGGTAGGGGTTGGCGCCCTCGACAACCCGTCCTGACCGCTATGCCGTATTCTCGCAGGGAAAGAAACGCGATTTTTATTCAAATTATTTTGTGCTAAAGTTTTAATCCAATGAAACTAAAAAAACAGAGTCCCGAAGGACTCTGTTTTTTATTGCAAAATTCAAATTAGTTGAGCTCTGCGAAGTACTTGATCGTACGAACCATCTGGCTGGTGTAGGAGTTCTCGTTGTCGTACCACGAAACAACCTGTACCTGGTAGGTGTCGTCGTCGATCTTAGCAACCATCGTCTGGGTAGCATCGAACAGCGAGCCGTAGGTCATACCGATAACGTCGGAAGAAACGATCTCGTCGGTGTTGTAGCCGAAGGAAGCGGAAGCAGCAGCCTTCATAGCAGCATTGATGCCGTCAACCGTTACATCCTTGCCCTTAACAACTGCAACAAGGATCGTGGTCGAACCGGTGCAGGTGGGAACTCTCTGAGCAGAGCCGATCAGCTTGCCGTTGAGCTCGGGGATAACGAGACCGATTGCCTTTGCAGCACCGGAGGAGATAGGAACGATGTTCTGTGCGCCTGCACGTGCACGGCGAAGGTCACCCTTTCTGTGAGGACCGTCGAGGATCATCTGGTCACCCGTGTAAGCGTGAACCGTGGTCATGATACCGCTCTGGATAGGAGCATAGTCATTGAGCGCCTTTGCCATAGGAGCAAGGCAGTTGGTGGTACAAGAAGCAGCCGAGATGATCTTGTCATCAGCGGTCAGGGTCTTCTCGTTAACACTGAATACGATGGTCTTGAGGTCCTTGCCTGCGGGAGCAGAGATAACGACCTTCTTCGCACCTGCGTTGATGTGAGCCATCGACTTCTCGGTCGAGGTG
>JAZOSZ010000218.1:0-1676 GCA_045657365.1 Eubacteriales bacterium | reverse complement strand
CAAAGACCGGCTTTTCGTTGGAAAATTTGACCTCTAATTTTGCAGGATGCACGTTCACGTCCACCGCCGCGGGATGAATGGTCAAGAAAAGAATACACGCGGGAAACTTCTCGGTGGGAATATACGAGGTATATGCCTGCTCAAGCGCCGCCCCTGCGGTTTTGCTTTTAACGTATCTGCCGTTGATAAAGAAATTCTGATAATTTCGGTTGGCACGGACGTTATCGGGACGTCCGACAAATCCTTTGACCTCAATTCCGTCCACCGTCAGCTCGGTAGGAAGAAGCTTGGACGCAAATTCTTTTCCGAACACCGACCAAATGGTGCTTTTCAGATCACCGTTGCCTGCCGTTTCCAATTTGATCGTTCCGTCGGTGATCAGACGGAAGGAAATTTCGGGATGAGAAAGTGCCAATTTTTCGACGACGGCACTGACCGCCATCGTTTCGGTAACGTCTTTTTTGAGAAATTTACGGCGTGCGGGAACGTTGGCAAAGAGATTTTCGACGATCACCGTCGTTCCCTCTGCCGAGGCGCGCTCAAAGACGCCTGCAATCTCTCCGCCGTGCGCTTCGAGCATCGCGCCCACGGGTGCATCCGCCGTTTTGGAGATAATTCGGAGATCCGATACCGACGCAATTGCCGCAAGTGCTTCTCCACGGAAACCAAGCGTCAGAATCCCGTCAAGATCCTTTGCTTCTTTGATCTTACTCGTTGCGTGGCGGCGAATGGCTACGGGAAGATCCTCGGCAGCCATACCGCATCCGTTATCGGCAACGCGCATATAGGTCACTCCGCCGTTCTGTATTTCAATCGCAATACGGTCAGCCCCCGAATCGATGGCATTTTCCAGCAATTCTTTGATGACCGAAGCAGGTCGATCGACCACCTCTCCCGCCGCTATCAGATTGGCAACGGCAAAGGACAGCACGTTAATCTTTCCCATAGAAATCTCCTTTCTGCAAAAATTCCGATTATTTTAAGCGTTTTTTCAAATCAAAGAGGAAGCTCATCGTTTCATAAGGTGAAAGCGTATTCAGATCAACCGCACGAAGCTCCTCGATGATCTGCTCGTTAACGCAATCGTCCATAGAAATCAGGCTATCGTCGACCGTTTCCTCGATCTTTTCCGAGGTACTGATTGCTCTTGCCGTCTGCTCGACCGAAGCGAGCACTTCCTTGGCTCTGCGAATGACCTCATTGGGAAGTCCCGCGAGCTTTGCCACCTCGATACCGTAGCTATCATCGGTCGATCCGCGCACAATCTTGCGCAGGAAGGTAATGCTGTCACCGCGTTTCTTGGCGGCAATATTATAATTCACGACACCGTCAATCTCACCTTCCATGCTTGTCAGCTCGTGATAGTGTGTAGCAAAGAGCGTTTTCGCACCGATCTTGCGTCCTGCCGTGTATTCAACGATCGCACGGGCAATGCTCATTCCGTCGAAGGTGGACGTACCGCGTCCGACCTCGTCGTAAATAATCAGACTCTTTCTCGTGGCATTGCGAAGAATGTAAGCAACCTCGTTCATTTCGAGCATAAAGGTCGACTGTCCCGACGCCAGATCGTCCGACGCGCCGACACGGGTAAAGAGCTTGTCCACAATACCGATTCTCGCATCTGCCGCAGGAACGAACGAACCGATCTGCGCCATCAGTACGATAATGGCAACCTG
>JAZOSZ010000217.1:0-6458 GCA_045657365.1 Eubacteriales bacterium | reverse complement strand
GGTAATTCCCCCCGCCGCAAAGACGACGGCAAACTTGGAGTCCGATCCTCTTACCTTTGCCGGACGGGCAATCTGCGCCGCCAGGTTTGCGTGGGGCAGACCCGAGCCCGAGAAGATGGGCAGTTTCTGTCCGCGCACAAGCGTGTTGAGTCCGTCGATCGTCGAAACTCCCGTCTGAATAAACTCCGAGGGGTAATAACGCGCCGCGGGGTTGATCGGCGTTCCGTTGATGTCAAGGCTCTTTTCGGGGATCAGTCTCGCTCCGCCGTCGATTGCCTCGCCCATTCCGTTAAACACTCGTCCGAGCATATTCGGGGAGACGGGCAGCTCGACGCCGTGGCCGAGAAAGCGCACCTTGCTCTGTGCAAGATTGAGTCCCGCACTTGATTCAAAGAGCTGAACAAGCACGTTTTTTCCGTTGACCTCAAGCACGCGGCAACGGCGAACCTCGCCGTTCGGAAGCTCGATCTCGCCGAGTTCGTCGTACTTGACACCCTCGACCTGCTTAACCAGCATCAGAGGTCCTGCGACCTCTTCAATCGTTCTGTATTCTCTTATCATAATAGATATCCTTCCGTTTCGTTGGCTTATTCCGCAGAGGCGCTCACAAGCGCGTCGATCTGCTCAGTGATCTCGGCATCAATCGCGGCATATTCCTGCGCATACCGTGCATAAGGCACTGCCTTGGCACGTCCGATCTTCTCGCGCACGGGAAGCTCGGCAATCTTCTGAATATCGGCACCCGCTTCGACTGCCTTCTGTGCCTTTTCGCCAAAGGAGAAGATGAGCGAGATCAGTGCGTCCTGCTTCTCGAGTTGGGTAAAGCTGTCATCGTCCTCAAAGGCGTTCTGCTGCAAGAAATCCTCGCGGATCGACTGTGCCACCTCAAGTGTCAGACGGTCGTCTGCCGAGAGCGCGTCCATACCGACGAGCTTGACGATTTCCTGCAAATCACTTTCCAGCTGAAGCGTTTTGAGCAATCGTGCGGTATTGTCCATCCAGGACTTGGAAACGTGCTCCGAGAACCAATCCGAAAGGCGATCACGGTAGAGCGAATAAGAATTGAGCCAGTTAATGGCGGGAAAATGTCGGCGGTATGCAAGTGATGCGTCAAGGCCCCAGAAGACCTTCACGATACGGAGCGTTGCCTGCGTGACGGGTTCGGAAATGTCTCCGCCCTGCGGCGACACGGCACCGATGGCGGACAAAGCGCCCTCTCTTCCCTCACCGCCAAGACAAATCACCTTTCCCGCACGCTCGTAAAACTGTGCCAGACGGCTGGTCAGATACGCGGGGTATCCTTCCTCACCCGGCATTTCCTCGAGTCGTCCCGACATTTCACGAAGCGCTTCCGCCCAACGCGAGGTCGAGTCGGCAATGACTGCCACCGAATATCCCATATCGCGATAATATTCGGCAATCGTGATTCCCGTATAGATCGACGCTTCGCGCGCCGCCACGGGCATATCCGAGGTGTTTGCGATCAGAACGGTACGCATCATCAGTGATTTTCCCGTTCTCGGGTCGGTCAGCTCGGGGAATTCGCGAAGAACATCGGTCATTTCGTTTCCGCGTTCTCCGCAACCGATATAAACCACGAGATCTACGTCACTCCACTTAGCAAGCTGATGCTGTACCACGGTTTTTCCCGAACCGAAAGGTCCCGGAACGCACGCCGTTCCGCCCTTGGCAATCGGGAAAAGCGCGTCAATGACTCGCTGTCCCGAGATCATCGGCTCTACCGGGGGGAGTTTTGTCGCATACGGACGCGACACACGGACGGGCCATTTCTGCATCAGGAAAATTTCTTCGATCGTTCCGTCCTCGAGCTTGAGCTTTCCGATACGGTCGGTCACACGGAAGTTACCCTCGTGCAGTTCGACCACCATTCCTTTTTTTCCCGGGGGAACCATAATTTTATGGGTAAGCACCTCGGTTTCCTCAACCGTTCCGTAAATATCTCCGCCCTGCACCATATCGCCGAACTTGAGCGAGGGCGTAAAGTGCCAACGCTTCGCGCGGTCAAGGGCAGGTTCGTCAATTCCCTTGGTAATGTTCGATCCGCACTTTTGACGCATCGTTTCCAGAGGTCGCTGAATTCCGTCATAAATATTGGTGATCAGACCGGGACCAAGCTCCACCGAAAGAGGAGCGCCCGTCGAGACGACGCGGTCGCCGCGTCCGATGCCTGCGGTTTCCTCGTAGACCTGAATCGATGCACGGTCGCCGTGAATCTCGATGATCTCGCCGATAAGGCGCTTCTCGCCCACACGAACCACGTCAAACATATTGGCTTCGCGCATTCCTTCGGCAATCACCAAAGGACCCGAAACCTTTAATATCTTTCCTTCAACCATAGTTTTTCTCCTTCTCACTCATCGTCTTTGAACAAAATATCTGCACCGACGGCACGTTCCACCGCGTTTTTGATTGCCGCCATTCCATAGCCGCGGCTTCCCGTACTTCCGGGAATCACGGTAATGGCGGGCAAGGGCTGATCCTTGTATTTTGCGATCTCTTCTGCCAATGCCTCGGCGTAATGCTCGACGAGAAAGATCACGGCGTATTCTCCGCTTTTTACAAGATCGTGCAGAAGCTGTTCCGCCGTCGACGGAGTTTCTGCTTCGTGAACGGAAAAGCCGAGCGCCATAAATCCAAGAACGCTGTCACGCTCTCCGATAATTCCAATCTTATACATAGCTTTTCCTCAATCTTTCCCGAATCCCGTCGGGCGCAATGCCCGCGTCCTTGGCGGCAAGAATGATTCGTATATTTTTGACCGCATACTCCATCGCAATCGCGTATCCGATCAGCACCTCAGCACCGAACGGCGCATATTTTGCTTCGCGTGCAATCTCCATATAGAGATCGTCCGCGCGCACCTCGATTTGTCCGAGCGAAGAATGTTCTTCCGACAAAAGCGACGCGTATCCGCTATAAAGCAAACGCTCAGACAGCCACGCCTCTCCTTCGGAAAGAGCTTCCCGAAGAAGCGAAAGTTCTACCGTTCCTCCCTCAAGATACGCTTCGGCAAGCAATGCTTCTCCCCCTGCCCCAAGCGCCATACGAATCAGGCGCACGCAGGTAATCAGATTCTGCAAATCAATTTTCGTCTTCATAAGACGAACGGCAAGAGCAACGCCGCTCTGCTCTGCTGCCGAGAGCATATCGGCATAGCAGGCGCGGTCGAGTAAGAGATCGACCGTCTGCGGGTTTCTCGTTTTTGCGAACTGCTCCTCGGCAAGAGCGACCGTCTTTGCCATTTGCGGGGGAAACGCCGAATAATTTTTTTCAGCAAACGCCGTTTTCACCGCTTCCGTTCCGAGCGTTCCCACGCCATCGATCATCAGCGCGTCGGCGTCAACACCGCGAGAAAAGCATTTGATTTGTGCTTTAATGTTGTTAGCGTCGATCGGGTAGCGTAAAAAATCGAGCACGCGACTCTCTCCGCTCATTCCGTCCAGCTCGGCATACGCCGAGGTCAGCGCGGTAGCAAGCGTCGGCTCGCGAAGAATCGTACCCGATCCGTCACTTCCCTCACGGACAAGCTCAAAACCGAATTCTCCTAAGGATGCGAGAATTTCCGCCGAGCTTCGCGCCTCGATCATTCGCTCTAAGCGCTCCCGACCGACCAATCGCCCCTCGAGCGCGCGAATGCGGGCAGAGGCATACAGATAGTCGGTATTTTTATATTTTTCCGCCATACTCAATTTCCTTTCCGATCAATTTTATCGGATTCACTCTGCTTGGGAAAAAGCGTATGATTGATCTTGGCTTCCAGACCCGGACGCACCTGCTCCACCAAGGTTTCCAACGAGCAGTTCATTTCCATTCTTCCGTGACGAAGACAAAGACCGCCGCCCATCGCTACCGTTTGCTCGGAAAGGATCGCGCGTTCGGTCACGCGCTGTGCCGCGCTCAGCAGTGCCTTGCCGCAACGGTCGCGGTCACGGGCATTCAGAAAAATTTCATAGGGGCTGTCTGCGTCGGGATCTTCCTCACCGTAAAGCTCACGATTTGTTTTCTCGTCTTCCACGAGCTGACCGAGCACCGTTTGCACCAGCGAGGTCATCAGCACAAGATATTCTTCGTCGGGCAGGGAGCAAAGCTCGTTTTTCGCTGCCGCAAAGATCTCGTCGATCATATCGCTTTGCGCTTTGAGTACCGTATTTCGGCGAATCATCGCTTCACTCGATTTGGCACGCGAAACAATCTCTGCCGCCTCACGGCGAGCGCTCTCGTCAACCTTGGCACGAAGTTCTGCCGCTCGCACCAGTGCCGCGCGTGAAATTTCTTCCGCGCGGGTCTTTGCCGCCGCAAGCGTTGCCGCGGCATCGTCGCGCGCCTCTGCCAAAATTTTATCGGTAATTTTGCTTACGCCTGTCATTCGACACCTCAAGCAAAGAGAACGAGCAGAAGGGATACGAGTACCGCAAAGATAGCGTAGGTTTCAACGAGTGCCGCCGAGGTAATTGCCTTACCGACTTCCTTGGGGCGCTTAGCCAGCAGCGAGATGCCCGAAGCGGCAACCTTACCCTGTTTGATGCCCGAATAGTAACCGACGATTGCGATCGGAAGCGATGCTACGAGGAAGTAGGCGCCCTGCGCGACGCTGAGCTCGGCGGGAGCACCGCTGAGAATTCCCATTTTAAAGATGATCAGAGACGCCGTGATCAGACCGTAAATACCCTGCGTACCGGGGAGTGCCTGCAAAATCAGTGCTTTACCGAACTTCGAAGGGTCTTCCGAAAGAAGTCCCGAAGCCGCTTCACCCACAAGTCCTACGCCCTTGGCGCTTCCCATACCTGCCAGCGTTGCCGCCAGTGCCGCACCGAGCAGTGCCAGATTATTACCCGTAAAAATCAAATTCATCAATTCGCCGAAAGTCATTGTTATTTCTCCTTTTTTCTTTTAAAAATCATTGTTATTCTTCGGTATACTTGTCCGAAGGTACGGCAGGCTCAAACGGAACACCGCCGTCCTCATAAAATTTGTTAAAAAACTCAATATACTGCAATCGCGAGGTATGCACGAAGGTACCGAGTACGTTGATCGCAATATTCAAAAGATGTCCGACGGCAAACGCTACGATCAGCGCGATAAATCCAACGACCGTCGGCCCGCCCATCGTTCCGAGAATGTTAACGACCTGCGCGATAACGCCCGCCGCAAGTCCGAGTGCTAGAATTCTCGAATACGACAAAAGGTCGGAAACGTAGCTGATCAGATCGTAGAGTCCGAGAAATCCCTTCAATACCTTCATCACGATATTTTTCTCGGCTCTTCCGTGCGTCAGTACGATCAGTGCCGCCGCGGCAACCGTCGTCCAGAGTCCCACCGTGGGAAAAAGAAAAAGCAGTCCCACACCGAGGAAAAGCACCCAATAAAGTCCGATATCGAAGACAGCGTCAAGTGCGTGACCTTCCCGACAGAGAATCACAAAACGCACCGCCATTCCCGCAATCAGATGCACCGCACCGATGCCAAGCGAAACAACGAGAAATCCCATCGGATTTTGCAGAGGATCGAAGAGAAGCGCGAGATTCGGCGCCGCCGAACCGAGAAGCGCGAGATTGGGGAGTGCTTCTTCACTCATTCCCATCATATTTCTCATAATTGCAAGCGGCAGATCTCCGAAATACGCACCGAACAGCACGCCGAAGACGACGCAGGAAATTCCGCAATATCCGAACATTTTAAGGAAGCGTTCCATACCCTTTCCGGGCTTCAGGAGCTTCACTCCGCCAAAGCAAGCAAGGATCAGAATGAGTCCGTAGCCCGCATCGGCAAACATAATTCCGAAAATAATGAAATAGAAAATACTCATAATCAGCGTCGGATCAAATCGTCCGTACGCAGGATACGAATACATTTCAAGTACCCACTCAAAATTCTCGGCAAAACGGTTGTTTTTCAAGAAGACGGGGGGCGCATCGTCCGCCGTTGGCTCGGAAAGCTCGTAGGCACAGAGATGCTTTTCGAGCAATTCGCTCACGCGCGCTTCGGCATTCTCGGGGACCCAACCGCAAAGCATCACCGTCCGCTCGGTTTCCACCATTTTCTGCTTTTGCTCGGTCGCGGTCAGTTCGGTGGCTTCCATATCGTAGAGCACCTCAATCTCCTCGAGCATATCCGCCAATTCTCGAAGCTCACTCTCGATCGTTTCGCGTTCGTGTGCCAGCTTTTTCATCGCCGTTTGCGCCTCGCGGATCTGTTCCTTTGCCGTTTTCCCAATGCCACGGAAGGACGCACGGACAAATCCGTATTCGGTCAGCACCGCGCTGACGCGCTCAGCGTCGCTCCGACAAAAGATCACCGAAATATATCTTCCCCCCGCGTCTTCGGAGATCAGCTCGGCAACCGCACCTGCTTCCGTCAATTTTTGATCCGCCGCATCGAGATCGATCTGCGACGGAAGGACGCCCAGAAGAAGATCGGTCTTTTCCGTTCCCGCAAGT
>JAZOSZ010000216.1:0-2938 GCA_045657365.1 Eubacteriales bacterium | reverse complement strand
CATGTCCGCTTTGCGGCAAGGACGTCAAACGCTACAAGGTGAGCTACGGCTGCTCGGGCTACAAAGAGGGCTGTCAGTTCAGCGTGAATCTCTATATTCTCGGACGCGCCGTTTCGGTGCAGAACGCCAAAAAGCTCCTCGAAGAAGGCTCGACGGCGAAGATTCAAGGCTTCCTCTCGAAAAAAGGAAAGCTTTTCGACGCAAAATTAAAGCTTGACGGAGAGAAAGTGATTTTTGATTTTAGTGAATGAGAGATGGAGAATGTACCTTTTTCTTTCGGGAAAGAAAAAGGTACCAAAAAGAAAGCATGATCGATCTATGGGCTGCCTTGCCGTATGATCTGTACAGACTTCGGCTTTCTCCCTGCGTGTCATCTTGAGCGAAGTTCGCCCGAGATTCCACCTTCGCGATATCGCTCGGTGCTGCTTCGCAGTTCGACTCCGCTACGCTCCGCTCAGAATGACACGGGCGAACGTAGCCGAAACCCGAAGGGCGAATGGCAACGCCATTCGGATCTCGCAGGGGAAGAGACGCGATTTTGTTAAAATTATTTTAGTGGAAATTTGCACCTTTTACTACATTACCAAAAATACAAAGGAGAAACCAAATGGAAAAGAAAAAAAGACTGATTCTGTCTGCGCTGATCACGCTGGTCGTGGCGGCGATCGGATACTACGTCGTTCTGCCGCCGATCAACGTGTTCGCACAGGAATTCTGGGTGGCACTTGCGTTCGTCGTGCTCGTCTTCGGCGGTGCCTATCTCTTGCTCGGCAAGGGCGGGCTCAAGAAGCTGTTTGCGGGCAAGGTAAATCAAGGCTTTGCCGACAAAACGGCGGAAAAGAAGACCAAAACGAGAGGCAAGATCGCCTTCTTCGTCTGTCTCGGAATTCCCGTCGTCGTGCTGATCGCCGGAAATCTTCTGTCGGCAACCTTCTTCAACGCAACGAAATACGCCTCGATTATCGAGGTTCCCGAAGCTGTCTTTGAGGAAGATATGCCCGAAAACGACGTGGTCACCAACATCTCGCTGATGGATACGGCGTCGGCAAATATCATCGGTAACCGTAAGCTCGGTGAGCTTTCGAACGTCGTATCGCAGTATGAGGTCAGCGGAATTTATTCGCAGATCAATTACGCAAAGCTCCCCAAGAAGGTCGCGAGCCTCGAATACGTTGATTTTTTCCGTTGGCTCAATAACCGCGAGTCGGGGGTACCCGGCTACGTGTCGGTCGATCCCGTGAATTTCTCGGCAGATTACGTCGAATTTGAAACGCCGATCAAATACACCGAAAGCGCTTACTTTGAAGAGGACCTGATGCGCGCTCTGCGCTTTTCGTACCCCACGAAGATCTTCGGTCAGGCGACCTTTGAAATCGACGAAGAGGGCAATCCCTTCTATATCGTTTCCTGTATGTCCCCGAAGGTAGGACTCTTCGGTGCGATGGACGTCACCGAGGTCATTATCTTCAATCCCTGCGACAAGACCTCGGAGATCTGCACGGTAGACAAAACGCCCGAATGGGTCGATAACGTCTTCAGCGGAACGCTCGCGTCGCAGAAATACGACTGGTACGGAACGCTCAAGAACGGCTTCTGGAACAGCGTGATCGGCAAGAAGGACTGTAAGGTCACGACCGACGATTTCGGCTATATCGTTCGCGGTGACGACGTCTGCTTCTTTACGGGCGTTACCTCGGTCGTCAGCGACGAGAGTAACATCGGATTTATCATCAGTAACGCGCGTACGGGCGAATATAAGTTCTATCCCGTCGTCGGTGCCGAGGAATATTCGGCAATGGGCGCGGCAGAGGGTCAGGTCGCAAATATGAGATACACCGCGTCCTTCCCGTCGCTCATCAACGTTTCTGGCGAGGCAACCTATATTATGGTGCTTAAGGACGACAACGGCATCGTCAAGCTGATTGCTCTGGTCAACGTTGAGAACTACAACCACGTGGCAACGGGTACGACGCAGGCAGAAGCAAAGCAGGCGTACCTCGAGCTTCTGGTGGAAAAGGGCGTGATCGAAAAGGACGAGAAGCCCCCTGTGGAAGAAGAACCCGATGCTCCCGAGGTGGAAATCACGGTCGTGAAGAAGGAAATCTACACGGTCGGCGGAGAGAGTGTCGTGTATCTGACGGGCTCGGACGGAAAGATTTATAAAAAGCAGCTCGGAAGCGACGAGTCGATGCTCTTCCTTGCCGAGGGCGACGCGCTGACGGTGGCATACCGTGAAACGGACGTGGAAAATCTGCGCGAAATGCTTCGTTGGAGCAAAACGAAGGCAGAATAAATTTGACATCATATAATATCATAAAAAGGAGAATTCTTATGAAAACAGTAAAAGACAAATACCTCGTCGTCGGAGCAGACTTTGCAGGCTATCCTCTGAAGGAAGCGGTCGTTGCTCACCTGAAGGCAAAGGGTTGGAAGATCACCGACCTCGGCGTGACCGATCCCAACATGGAAGATACCGAGAATATGTTCCACCGCGTCGGACTTCGCGTCGGCGCACAGATTTCCGAGGGCAATTTCGAGAGAGCGCTTCTCTTCTGCGGAACGGGTATGGGAATCCACATCGCGGCAAGCAAGTGCCCGCACGTTCACGCAGGTGTCGTTGAGAGCGTTCCCGCCGCACGCCGTGCACACACGGGAACCGGTGTCAACGTTCTGGCAATGGGCGCGTACTACGTAGCACCCAAAATGGGCTGTGCCATCGCAGATGCGTTCCTGTCGGCAGATCTCGGAACCGATTACGAGTGGTGGTATAACTTCTACGAGTTCCACAAGCTCGCGATCGACGAGCTCGAAGCCTTCGACTACGAAGAGTACAAGAAGAACGGCTTTAAGATGGAGCATCTCGGCGATTATCCGCTCAAGCTCGAAGTAAAGCCTGAGGAATAAAATTCTGTTAAAGTTTTTGGTCAAGCTTTTTTCA
>JAZOSZ010000215.1:0-2536 GCA_045657365.1 Eubacteriales bacterium | reverse complement strand
AGCCCTCGGTGTCCTTGATGGCTCTGCCGATGCCCGTAAAGGGCTCACCGGGAATGCCGACGAATGCAACGGGTCCGATCGAAAGTCCCAAGAGGTTCATCGGGAAGGTATCGGGCGCGTTTTCGAGACGGATCATTCTCTGTGCCTCGGCGACGACGGTGGTGAGCATCATTGCCTTCCAGGGAAGCTCATCGTCTCTGCCTGCCAGGTGCATTTCGTTGATGTATCTTGCTTCGGGCATCTGCTCGGGGGTGGGCTTGTTGGAAGGAACGTGGATCGTCTTTTCGATCGATTTGAGCGAGGTGACCTCGACGTACTTGACCTTATCAAAGACCTGCAGAACGCTGCCTGCGACGACCTGACCCATATGTCTTGCGTGACCGTAGCCGCGAGAAACGTCGTCGAAGTCCATAAACATATCGTTCAGATCTCCTCCGCGGGGATGAACGTTGACGTGGTTGACGTCACCCTGTACGCCGTTGAAGAAGATGCACTTGACGTTGTCGAGTGCCTTCTCTACCGTTCTGCGCGCAAATGCGGGCCAGTCACCCGACATAAAGTTTCCGCCGACGACGTCGGGGTGGTTACCGAAGTTGATGATGACGACAGTGTCGGCGCCCTCGCGGTCGAAGCGAATGACGTTGACTCTTTCGTCGACGTCACCGATGGGAGCGACGATATCGGGGTTGTCAACACCGGGGTTGGTTTTGACCGAGCCGTCCTTCATACGGAAGCGGCGAACGAAAGCGATATTTTTTGCCTCGCCGACGTGATAACCCATCTTTGCGGGCTTGAGGTCGTCGAGCGCAACTTTGGTAGTGTCGACGATGCGGTGCGTTACGAATTTGATATATTCCTGCTCCAGAGGATATTCATCGCTGTCGCGCAGATAGGGCGCGGTGTGCGTGTGAGAGCAACCGATATAGATTTCGTCCATCGCAAGTCCCGTTGCCTCGGAAACGGCAGCTCTGATCGCGTCATTCACAGGGGTGTCGAGATAGCAAAGGTCGAGCGCGATCATTGCCACTCTCTTTTCTCCAAGCTCCAGCGCGGTAACGCAGACCTCGAGCGGGTCAAGATTTCCCTCAGAAATACGTACCTGATAATAGCCGCAGACTTCGATGCCGATCATCGGGTCGATATTCGCTACGGCGTAGCCTACTTTTAACTGATTCATAAGATTTTATCTCCTTTCAAAAGTTTCCGTATCGCACGGAAAAAATATGGGTATTTTTGAGATACTCAATCGAGTATATTGTATCATTTTTATTTTCCAATGTCAAGGGATTTTGGGGCAATCTTTCCGAAAAATTGCTTGATTTTTAACTACTTTTAAAAAAACTTTTCTTTTCCTTTTCGATTATTTTTCTAAAAGAAAATTTTATAAAAATCTTAAAAAAGACTTGACAAAAACGCCCCCATCGTGTATAATAAAAGCAACTTAATTTATTGAGTAAATTAAGTAACAAAACACAACGAAAGAGGAGAATACAATGGCAGTTGCAAGAGATAAATTCTGGATGTTCGGCGTTCGTCCGCACCAGGATGACATTCATCTGGGCAGATCACGTCTTGAACCGCACGGAAAGCGTTCCCGTATTACCCCCGCCGAGGGTGCTATGATGCTTGACATTCCGAATATGCTGATGATCGGCTGTCAGGGACAGCCCGTGCCATATTCGGAAGATGCGTACGGTTATGCGAACAGCTTTGTCCGTATGAATAAGGTGATGTGGGGCGCCTCGGGTTCGAGCGGATTCCGTATCGGAAACGAGGAGAAATTTATTTGCGACCTTGCAGAGAAGTACCCGAACATCACGGGCGCGTTTCTCGACGACCTGTTTCACCATTTCCGCGGAGATCCCGACGCCAACGAAAAGATGAAGGCGATGCTTCACGAGATCCGCACGGGTCTTGACAAGGCGTGCCGTCCAATGGAAATGTATATGGTATGGTACATTCACGAGCTTGATCAGCTGGATCCTGCTTCACTCGATGATCTCGACGGAATCACCATCTGGACCAAGCAGTCCGAGGAGCTGATTTATCTTGAGGAGCGCTTTGAGAAGCTCGAGAAGATCTACGCGGGCAAGAAGATTATGCTTGGCGTTTATATGTTTGACTTTTTCGATCCGATCGTGGCTCATCCGATCAGAAACGAGCTGATGGAAGTTCAGTGTGAACTTGCGTTGCGTCTGTTGAAGGAAGGACGCATTGCGGGAATCATTTTCGAGGCGAACTCCGTGATGGGGGTTGGTCTTGAGAGCGAGAAGTGGCTACGCGAATGGATTGACAAGGTAAAATATACGGAAGTACCCGACTAAAAATAAAAAAGGAGAATATTATGTACGAAAATTACAAGGATCTTGCGAAGAGAATTCGCAAGGATTGTCTGCATATGGTTCACGTCGGACAGAGTGGCCATATCGGAAGTATGCTGTCTGCCGCCGATATGATGGCGGTACTCTACGGGGGCGGGTTCGTGAAGGTGGATCCCAAGAACCCCAAGGCGCCCGACCGCGACCGCTTTATTCTG
>JAZOSZ010000214.1:0-2176 GCA_045657365.1 Eubacteriales bacterium | reverse complement strand
AAAAAATGAATAGGTTTTCTAATGATCGTTTGGCTAAATTCTTTTGTTGCTCACGGGTCGTCGAGGGCGCCGACCCCTACCAAGATTTCTTGTATTGCCTTTGTGTTTTTTCACTATCTCTTACACCAAAAATTGCGGTTTCAGTATGCGTCGACTCGCAGAAATTTAACAAAAAATATTGACATTTTTCAAAAGGTGCGTTATAATTTGAATATAATTTATTTTTAAGGAGATATGTGATGGAAACTTTGAAAAAATACTTTCCCTTGTCCTTTAAGTGGGTGGACACGGTGGCAAATCTTGTGATCGGAATTATCGTTTACGTAGTATTGGGTATTTTGGCAGGAGCAGTCATTGGCTTGGCGACCCTTCTGGTCGGCTGGATTCCCGTTGTGGGACTGATCATCGGTTGGGTGCTTGGTTTGGCAGGTTCCTTGGTCGGTCTTTACGTTCTGGCAGGTCTTGTCATTCACATTCTTGTGTTCTGTAAAGTAATCAAGGAATAAGAAACAATAAAAAGCGTAGCCGTGACGGCTACGCTTTTTCTTGTTTTGTTTTCAGATATCCGCGTCCTTCATATATTCACTGCCGTGTACGGCAATGAATTCTTTTCGGGCGGGAAGATTGTTTCCGAGCAGGGTGTCGAAAATTTCTTCGGTCTTTTCTGCATCGGTCGGAGTGACGGCAACGAGGCGGCGCGTTGTGGGGTGCATCGTCGTGCGTGACATCATCTCGGGTTCGTTTTCACCAAGACCCTTCGAGCGTTGCAGGGTGTATTTCTGATTGCCAAGCTTTTGCAGAATCTCTGCCTTTTCAAATTCGTCGTAGGCAAAATAGGTCTGATCCTTGGTCGTGATCTCAAAGAGCGGGGTTTCGGCAATGTAGATCTTTCCTTCCTGAATCAGCGTTGGAAGCAGACGGTAGAAGAGTGTCAGAAGCAGGGTTCGGATCTGGAATCCGTCTTCATCGGCATCGGTGCAAATGATGATCTTCGACCAACGGAGTGACGCAAGATCGAAGGTTGCAACGTCGCCCTTGACCTTCTTGCCCGTAATCTCGACTCCGCAACCGATGACGCGGAGCAGGTCGGTGATGATTTCATTCTTGAAGATCTGCTCGTAGGTACTCTTCATACAGTTGAGCGTTTTTCCGCGGACGGGAATGATTGCCTGAAATTCTGCGTTTCGCGCCAATTTACACGAGGTCAGCGCCGAGTCACCCTCTACGATATAGAGTTCACGGACCGAGGGATCTTTGGAACGGCAACTGACGAATTTTTCGACGCGGGCGGAAATATCCATCGTCGTATTGAGCTTCTTTTTGATATTCAGTCGTTCGGATTCGGCACTCTCACGGCTTCGCTTATTGATGAGTACCTGATTGGCAAAGAGCTCGGCGGCAGTAGGATTTTCGACAAAGTAAATTTCAAGATTTTCCTTGAGGAAATTCGTCATTGCCTCATAGATGAAAGCATTGTTGATCGCCTTTTTGGTCTGGTTCTCATACGAGGTCATCGTAGATTCACTGCTGATGACGAGAAGCAGGGAATCGGCAACGTCGGCAAACGTAATTTTTGAATCGTTTTTATTATACTTGCCCTGCGTTCTCAGATATTTGTCAAGCGCATAGACGAAAGCCACTTTGACTGCCTTGTCGGGGGAGCCGCCATATTCGAGAAAGCTCGAGTTGTGATAGTATTCGGTGGCGTTGACCACGTTGGAGACACAGAACGAGAAGTCGGCTTTGAGCTTATAGTCGGGCTTATCCTCGCGGTCGCGTCCCTTGGTTTCGAGATGCCAGAGGACGGGTTGCGTCATTGCCGTGTCACCTGCGAGCTCCGAGATATAATCGGAGATGCCGTTTTGGTAAAGGAATTTTTGTTCTTCGAATTTTCCGTCCTCTCCCTGCAAGCGGAGCGTAAAACAGATGCCTGCGTTGACAACCGACTGACGGCGCATCGTATCGACGAAAAAGCTATGAGGAATTTTGATGTCGGTAAAGACGTCAAGGTCGGGACGCCAACGCACCACCGTACCCGTACGTTTTTCTCCGCGCTCCAAGGGACGCACGAGAAGCTCGGTAACGGGTTCTCCCTTTTTGAAGCTGATATGCGACTCGTTCTTTCCGTCGTAGGAGAAGACTTCCATATATTCGGAGCTGTACTGCGTTGCACACG
>JAZOSZ010000213.1:0-4496 GCA_045657365.1 Eubacteriales bacterium | reverse complement strand
GTCGCCCAGCCGATGCCCGCCAGAATAAAGACGGGATACATAATGATCTCGGGGGTAGATGAGGTAATAAAGTTTCCGATAAAGAAGGCAGAAGCAAGAATCACGACACCGCCGAGAATCGTCTTCTTTCGTCCGATCTTCGACGCAATGATTCCCACGGGAATATACGAAACGATCGCCGCCGCCTGCGCGATAATGAGGGTAAAGTTAAAGTCAAAGCCGAGAATATTCGTCGCATAGACCGAATATTTGCTCGTAATCGAATTGTATCCGATAAACCACAGCGCCACCGACGCAAGAATCAAGAGGAGCGAACGAAGCTCGGGACGCGAAAGCTTTCTCTTTTCTCCGTCTTCCAAAGGAATATCTTCCAATCCCAAACGAGCTGATTCCTCTTCCATCTCGCGCGCCCAGCTGGGCTCCTTGACCGACAGAAGAAAAATGATCAGACCCGTCAGCATAATTGCAACGACGGCAATCACGTAAGGCGTGTACTGCATATAGTGATTTTTCGAGGTGGCAAACACCATACCAAGCACAAGCACGAGAATACCGCCTGCCGTACCCGTCAGATTGATAATAGCGTTTGCTTTGGAACGCAAGGGCTTCACCGTCACGTCGGGCATCAGTGCCACGGCAGGGGAACGGAAGGTTGCCATCGCAATGAGTACCACGAGAAGCGTCGCAATAAAGCCAATCAGCGGCAATGGGTTGGCAACCGTCAAATCGAGCGCACTCTTGCGAAGCAGCTCAGCATAGGCTTCATCCGTCATCGTTCCCTGCGAAAGCGACGGAATTCCCTCACCCACTACGCGAGCAAGCTGATAGTTATCGATGAAAGTCAGCGCAACGAAGGTCACGATCGCAACAACCGAACCGATCAGAATGAAGGGCGTACGGCGTCCGCGCTTCGTTTGTACCTTGTCCGAAATCGCGCCGAAAATCGGAAGCAGAAAGACTGCGAGCACGTTGTCGATCGACATCACGGCGCCCGACGCCGTCTGCGGAAGACCAAAGTGATTGGTCAGAATGAGGGGAACGATCGCATCGTATGCCTGCCAGAACGCAGAAATCAGAAAAAACGCCATACCGACGAGCACCGTTCTCTTGTAATTCAGTTTCATACTCATTTCCTTTCTCAAAAGAAATTCTTGTTACGTTTAGTATACCATATTTTTTGAAAAAAAGCAAGAAAAAAGCCAAAAGCTCGCAAATACAAACTTTTGGCTTTTGAAAATTAAAATCATATTCCGAAAATCAGAAGGCGCTAAGCATAGAGCCTATCATCGAGCCAACAATAATCGCGTAAATAACAGAAAAAGCAATCCCCACACAAAAACCGATCAGAGCGCCCTTTCCTGCCGACTTTGCCTTTTTCGGTGTTTTATCCTTCCATACAAGGTATAGAATCAAACCGATTAGCGGAAGGAAAAATCCTAGCACCGCAAATCCCGCACCGTAAGGTGTCATCCTGAGCGGAGCAAACGTCACAGCGTGCCGTTTGCGTAGTCGAACCGTGCGTTGGCACGGCGCCGTTAGGCGGGATCTCGGGCGACACACAAAAAATTCCGCCGAGATCCTTCGCTTCGCTCGAGGATGACACGGCGGAAAAATATGCACAATCCAAAAACAAAACGGCGTAGCCGTGAAAAATCACAGCTACGCTTTCTTTATTTTTGCACCGCAACGGTTTCGTCGCTCGCGGTGGCAGAGGTATTTCCAATAATAATTTTATACAGCTCTTCGGCAAACAACTCGTGCATCTCGGCGGTGGGGTGATTGATACGATTGGAAAGCAGAAGAGTCGTGTCCTGCGTCTTGGCAAGCTCCTTCCACTTCGCGTAACAGTCGCAAACCGTTACGCCCATTCCGTCGGCAAGATCACGAGCGGCAGAAAGATAACGGTCAAGCCGTCCGCCGTTCTGAAAGTCCGCCATCAGTCCCGCATAACGAAGATATTCAGGCTTCGTGTCCTCGGCAACGTAGGTGTTGAGCATATTCGGGGTCATATAAATAACCTCGCTCCCCGCCTCGCGGCAGGTCGAAAATATCTCGCGCAAAGCGGTAATAAACTCGTCAAGAGTTCCATTGACATCGTTCAAACCATAGCAAACGATCACAAGATCAGGCTCGTGACAAAGCACCTGACGCTCCAATCGATCGACCGCCTGCGGCGCGCGCGTCGCACTGATCGCCGCGCAGATCATATTCACGGGAACGTAATCGCGGAAGGCGTTGAGCTTCTTCCGAAGACGGTTCCAATAGACCGCCTCGTAATCGATCCCCTCGGCAAGCGCACCGTGCGATACGCTGTCCCCCAGAATCACAACATTGATCGGTCCGTGCTCCAGAAGCCCGCTTTTTTGCATTAAGATTTTTTCTCGAATTCTCAAAATTTTTCTCCTTAGTTCAAACTTTCCGCGAACTCATCAACAAGTCCGAGATCCCACAGAAGACGCGAAAGAACGTACTTGTCGCGAATGTCCTTGGTCGCAAGAAAGACCTCGCCAAGATTCGTCGGATCGATCCCGATCTCCTGTACGTCGGTCGGAAGCCCCAGCTTTTTCATCAGGGATTCCACAAATTCGGCACTCGGAAGCTCCTCGGCAATGATCGTCTGAATTTCCTCCCAATGCGTCAGAATGATTTCCAAACGTTCGTGGTGCTTGGAAACGTCATATTTTCCTTCCTTCTTCTCTAGCGCGATCATACTCTCTGCCGATTTGCCGAGCAGAACACGAAGACGTTCACTCCAGGCATCCAGATCAAAATTCTCGGCATACGCCAGCGCGCGAGCGCGGTCGGGCGTAACCGTCTTGACTTTGTCATATAGGCGAAGCGCAAGAAGCGTTCCGATCGCACATTGAATTCCGTGCAGCTCGATCGTGTCGCCAAACTCTGCCCCTCTCATATCCCATACGTGCGAGAAATAATGCTCTGTCCCCGAAGCAGGACGCGAAAGTCCCGCATAGTTCATCGCAACGCTGCCCGCACTCAGTCCGTCAAAGACCGCGCTGACCGCAGAAGGATCGCCCTCGAGCAGGCCGTCGGCAGAATCGACAATCTTGCGAACCGCCGTGCGAATCAGCTTCGCAATTTCTTCACAGTAATATTCACCGCAAACAAGCGCGGCAATTCTCCACTCACAAATACTGACGTATTTGGCAAGCATATCGCCCACACCTGCCACCAACATCTTACGAGGAGCGCTTGCCAGAAGATCGACATCACCGATAATCACGTCGGCACAGCGGGACGGAAGCGAAATTTTCAAGCCTTCCATCGTCATCGACGAGGTCATCGACGCATACCCGTCCATGGAAGGCGCGGTTGCCACGATCACGTAGGGAAGCTTCGTATGTGCCGAAATCATCTTTGCCGTATCGTTGAGAACACCCGAACCGATCGCAACGATCATATCCGCATCCTTCGGCAAATGCATCAGTGCCGCTCCAACCGTCCGCTCGTCGGGCTCGAGCCACGACTCGGCAAAGCAAAATTGCGAATAAGTAATGCCCGCATCCTCCAAAAGCCCGCGTACCAACGCCCCTGCCGCGCGGTCGGTATTTACGTCCGAAAGAAGATACGGCTTCTTCGCACCGTACCGCTGAACGATCTCGGGAAGCGAGCGCACCACGCCCTGCCCCGATAAAATCTCGCTTCGGAATTCGTGCTTCCGTCCGCACGCACACGGCGCGCCGTTCATTTTCCTCAACTGTTCCATAATCATATCGCCACACCTCGACTTGGGTAAAATTGCTATATCTGCTTTATTATAGCACAATTTTTCATAAAAGTAAAGTAGGAGCGACGATTCGTCGTCCGTTTTTTAAAAAAACAACCTCGTTCCTTTGTGGGTGTCGGCACAAAGGAAAAAATCCAACTCTTACGAGTTGGATTTTTTGTGTTTGGTGAGCGTTTTAGATGACATTATCTTTTTCTTTCAAAAAATCCTTTTCTGCCGCATTTAGGACATTTTACAACTCTTTTGCCGTTAAAATGAAAGCAA
Organism: Eubacteriales bacterium; assembly: GCA_045657365.1. Taxonomy (GTDB): domain Bacteria; phylum Bacillota; class Clostridia; order Oscillospirales; family CAG-272; genus HGM12713. The sequence goes on along the minus strand of JAZOSZ010000213.1, from coordinate 487 downwards.
ACGGAAAACTGATACCATTTGGGTTGGAATTCGGTCATGCACTCGGGGCATACATATGTTCTGCGTATTAAAATAATGTATGAAATAACCAATATCAGCAAAAGGGGAACAACTATAAAATACCACGGAACGTCAATGGTGTTTCCAAACCAATTTGCCTTGCAGGAACAAAGCATTACCGAAGATAGCAATAGCATTATTGTAAATAAAGTTTTTTTCACCTCTCCACCGCCTTTCTATGTTTATTATAACATATCTTTGCGAAAATGTAAAGATAAAATTGTTTGGCACCAGGGTGCCCCAGCCAACGCAAAAAGGACACCCGAAGGTGTCCTTTGCGTTGTGTGTTCTGACCTTAATAGATGACACCCCGAAAACATAGTGTTTTCAAGGCTTTTTAGGACTTTTTAGACCTTTTAATTTTGATACCAATTCGTCAAAACATAGAACTCGATTGCTTATATGAATTTTTTTAATTCATCGAGTG
>JAZOSZ010000212.1:0-10302 GCA_045657365.1 Eubacteriales bacterium | reverse complement strand
TGCTCTACCGTCTCGGTTTCTCCCTCGGTCACGTAATGAATCTTGATCGTGCTCTCACCGTTGGGCTTGGAATTCAGCTCTGCGGTGTCAAACGTCTTTGCCGCTCCCTCAAAGGCATCGTCGGCAATCATCTCTGCGGTCAGCTTGTCGCTGAGAACGAGATTCTCAAGCTTCGAGCAGTTTTTAAAGGTCCAAGTGCCGATTTCCGTGATCTCTGCCGAGGCAATCACAGCGCTCGTCAGCGAATAACAGAAGGCAAAGGCACGCTCGCCAAGCGAGGTCACCGAAGCGGGAACGAAAATCGAGGCAAGTTTGGAACAGCCCTCAAATGCGCTCTTTCCAATCTCAGTTACCGCCGAAGGGATCTCTACTGCTTCGAGTTTTGCACTGTAGGCAAATGCAAAGTCACCGATTGCCGCAAGCGTCTCGGGCAAGTCCAGCTCGGTTGCTGCCCCCATTCCGTAAAACGCATAATCGCCAATGGAAGTCACACCGTCCGTGACGACGATTTTCTGTACGCCTGCACGTACCGCCGCCCACGGAACGTCCGATGCGTTTTCAAATTCGGGCATCGCACCCGATCCCGTAATTTTCAGTGTTTTCGTATCCGAGGTATAGCTCCAGGAGAGCGTACCTGCGTCACCGTTAGCATCCGCCACCTTCGTTCCACCGCAGGAAACGAGCGTCAGCGCAAGCATTACAAATACAAGTCCCAGCGCAAGAATGCGCGTCCATTTCATTTTGGTTTTCATTGATTTTCCCTTTCTTGTTGGTTTCTTCCGTTTTATTGTAACACATTCCAAGAAAATATGCAACAGAGTTCAAAAAATATTTACCATTTACTTGCGTCCGACAAGCGCTTCATACTCCTCATAACTCACAAGAAGCCGCACTGCCGCAAGCAGGGCGTTTGCGCTCATCCCGTGCGGAAGACCAAGCTTGTCACACAGTGCGTCACGCGCCGCGACGCTGTCGGTACTGCCACAAAGTCCGTCGGCGTAAAAGTCCACCTTAGAGAGAGGATTTTCCTCTGCGCGGCGAAGCACCGCGTCGTTCTCATACGGAGAAAGAAGTCTCCAAAGAAGCTCTCGCTCCATTCCTTCCACACCAAGCGTTCCCTCGGCAGAAGCTTCTGCCTTCCTTTTTTCTTTTCCCGTAATCTGTGGAATGTAGAGCTGAATCAGTCGCTCCGAAGGCACGCCCGAAGTCAGATGCGAGCGAATGACCTTTCCCGCGCCGTCACTGTCGGTCAGAACGATCAATGGCGTTTTTTCGGAAAGCTTGCGCAAAAGCGTCAGCTTTTCCTGCTTTTTAAAGATTCCGAAGCCGTCGGTCGTGAGGATCGTCGCGTCACACACCGAAAGCAGACGCAATCGGTCGTATTTTCCCTCGACGATGATCGGATACGGAATCGTCAGCTTTTTCATTTCCTCGCTCACGATTCACCTCACCGCGCCAAAAGGAAATAGCCGAGTACCAAACCGCCGAGCACGATACGGTAAACACCGAATGCCGAGAAGGAATGTCGGCGCACGTAATCCATCAGATAACGGATCACCAGCAAGGATACGAGGAATGCCGTCAGAAGTCCGACCAGGAGAATCGTGATTTCTTCCCCTCCGAGCGTATTGCCGTCAAGGAAAAACTTTGCCATTTTCAAAAGGCTTGCACCCGCCATCGTCGGGATTGCTAAGTAAAAGGAAAATTCCGCCGCCGCCGTTCTCGAAAGTCCGAAGAGCATTCCGCCCAAAATCGTGGACCCCGAACGCGAGGTTCCGGGAATCATGGAAAGCACCTGAAATCCGCCCACGAGCAGTGCGTCGCGCCACGAAAGATCTTCCACGCAATTCACTCGCACGTTTTTGTTCTTTCGGAATTTTTCAATCACGATAAAGGCAATTCCGTAGACAATCAGAGCAATTGCCACAACCTCGTAACGGTAAAGGTGTTCGTTCAGCCAATCGTCAAGTAAGAGTCCAAGCACCGCCGAAGGGAGCACGGCAAGAATCACAAGCCCCCAAAGCCGCCACGTTCCTTTTTTCTCGGTTGCCGTTTTCTTCGGTGCAAAAGGATTGAGCTTTCCGAAAAATAGCACCACAACCGCAAGGATCGCACCAAGCTGAATCACGACCTCAAACATTTCCCAAAAGGCAACGCTGACGTCGAGAGAGATAAATTCGTTGAGCAGAATCATATGTCCCGTCGAGCTGATCGGCAGCCACTCGGTAATTCCCTCAACGATGCCAAGCAACACCGTTTTTAACAGTTCAATCAAAAGCATTTCTTAGGATTCCCCCGATCTCATAATATCCCCAGCCTTGACCTCAAAGGGGACTCTCGCAAAAAATCGCATCGACGGGTGCGGTGCCGAGGAGATCGGCGCCCCCGACTCGTCGTAAAGCTCCCGAACCGAAAAGGCTCTTCCGATCTTTGCGGGGGAGATCATCTCCGCGGGATCGCCCACCGACACTTTGTTTCTTTGAATGAAGGGATAAAGCCTTCCCTCTTCGTTGACCTCACACAAACCGTCGGGCAAGCAAAGCTCTTTTTCCGACAGCGCCGTAGCAAAGTACGCCTTTTCGCGCAGATATCCGTCCATCGACGTCAGTTGCGCGTTCTCCAGCGGCGAATCCTGATAAAAGCCCGTCGCGTATTCGCGGTGCGATACACTCTCAAGCTCGCGAAGCCACTCGGGATGGAATTCGTATCCCTCGGGATTCTCGGCATAGGCATCCAGCGCCATACGGTAAGCATTGGTCACCACCGCCGTATAGTATGCGCTCTTCATTCGTCCTTCAATCTTAAAAGAATCAATGCCCGCTTCGATCAGCTTGGGCAGAATTTCAATGGTACACATATCCTTCGAGGACATCGTAAAGGTTCCGAGATTATTTTCTTCGATCGGGAACGGCATCTCGGGGCGCTTTTCCTCAGTCACGGTATAGGTCCAACGGCAGGGTTGGGTACACGCGCCTCGGTTTGCGTCGCGTCCCGTCAGATTGTGAGATAACATACATCTTCCGCTATACGCCACGCACATCGAGCCGTGAATAAAGGCTTCGAGTTCAATTTCGGGCGAAAGTCCATCACGAATGGCACGAATCTCGTCGAGCATCAGCTCGCGTGCCAGCACCAGACGCTTCGCGCCGAGTGCGGCGTAAGCGCGTGCCGCTTCGGGACTGACAATGCTCGCTTGCGTTGAAATATGAATCTCCATTTCGGGTAAAATCTCGCGCACGGTGGCAAGTACACCGAGATCGGCAACGATCACGGCGTCAATTCCCAGCGGTGCGATCTTCCCAAGAAACTCGCGCAGAGCGGCGTATTCGTGCCCGTGCGGCATCGTGTTCAGCGTCAGATAGAGCTTCGTTCCGTGTGCGTGCGCGTACGCCACCGCTTCGGCAAGCTCCTCATCGCTGAAATTATCCGCCGCTGAGCGCATTCCAAAGCGCAAGCCCGCCAGATATACGGCATCGGCGCCGTACAAAATCGCGGCGCGCATTTTTTCAAAATTTCCCGCAGGAGATAACAGCTCGGGAATCTTCCTGTTCATTGTATCGTTTCGGTCGATCGACATTTTGATCTTCTCCGTTCTTTTTATATCATACCTATTATAATATAAAAAAGTAATTCTGTCAAGATTTTCCTTCGTCTCGCACAAGAAGCTCTTTGAAGACCAGCGCGACGGCAGGCCCGAGAATCATTCCGAAAAATCCAAAAAGCTCAAGTCCCGCAAACAAAAAGAGCAAGGAAACGAGCGGATGAATCCCCAGACTCCCTCCCACAAGATGCGGCTCGGCAATCTGCCTTACGATCGTGACCACACCGTACAGAATGAGAAGTCCGAACCCAAAATAATAATTTTTCAGAAGAATCGATACGACCGCCCACGGGACAAGCACCGTACCTACCCCGAGAATCGGCAAAATATCGACGATCGCCACGAGAAGCGCGATCAAAAAGGCATACCGTTTTCCCAAAATCAAAAGTCCGATAAAGATCTGCAAAAAAGTCAGAAGCATCAAAAGCAGATAGGCGCGCAGGTATCTTCGCACCGCCACCCCTGCTTTTTTGCGAAATCCGTGAAGACTTTGTGCCGTTTTTTGCGGAAAGAGGGCAATGAGTCGGTCGCGAAGTCCCTCGTAATCCATACTCAGATAAAAGCAGGCGATGACCGTTACGAGCAGCCGTATGAGTGTCTTTGGCGTACCTCGGATCATTCCGCCAAAAGAGCTTGTCACCGCTCCGCCAAGTTTTAAAAAGCTCTGATGCAAAAAATCCGAAACCATAGAATCCACGCTTTCGCCAAGCTCGGAAAGATTCCCCACCTGCTCGCCCCCAATGAGAGGAAAGCGCGAGAAAAACGAGGTCAGAGACGCCGTCACCTGACTCACCTTCTCTTCGATCACTCCGCTGTTTTCCTCGGTCCAGAGCGCGAGCTCCCCGAGTTCTTCCCAAAGTCGGGTCAGCGCCAAAAACAGCACTGCGCCAATCAGCGCAATCAAGAGCAAAAGATACAGAACGGCAAGGAGCTTTCTCGGAAGATGCGTCACCTTTGCCGTCTTTCGTGCCAGAGAATCAATGACGGCAGACACGCCCCAGACGATCGCCACAATGGCAACCAGAGTTTTCCCATAGGTCAGAATCAGATATCCCCCTAAAAAAAGCAACGCAAGGCAAAACCACTTTGCCGCTCTCGTACGCCAATCGACGTTCTTTTCCTGCCGTTCCATAAAAAGCCCCTCCATCAACAATCTATGGTATAGTATGTTTTCGGGCGAGCTCTTTATTTCGCATTTGGCAAAAAAACTTGACAACCCGAGAAAAATTTGTTACAATAATACCCGTGAAATAAAAAAATATGAAAACGGAGAACACATGATGAAAAAAATACTTTGTCTGATTCTTGCGCTGATTCTGCTTGTGACAGGACTTGTTTCCTGTGGTTCAAAAGAAGCCCCCGACGGCTTCGAGCTTTCCGAAGAAATCACAAATTTCGTTCTGATTGAGGTCGAAGAATTCGGGGAAATTGTCATCGAGCTTTATCCCGAAACCGCGCCCGAAACGGTTGAAAACTTCCAGAAGCTCGTAGATGAGGACTTTTATGATGGTCTGATCTTCCACCGTGTAATCAAAGACTTTATGATTCAGGGCGGTGACCCCAAGGGCAACGGCACGGGCGGCTCGGACGAAAATATCAAGGGAGAATTTGCCGCCAACGGCTTTGAAAACAATCTGTCACACAAGCGAGGTGTCGTTTCGATGGCAAGACGCGGTGACAGTTACGATTCAGCGTCCTCGCAGTTCTTTATCTGTCACGCAGATTCCACCTACCTTGACGGCGAATACGCCGCCTTCGGCGAGGTCGTTCACGGAATGGAAACGGTCGATGCGATTGCTTCGGTCAAGACGAAAATGTCGAACAACAAGCCTTACACCAACGTTGTGATCAAAACGATGAAGTTCGTAACGAAGAACGAAGCGTAAAATAAAAAGAGCACCAAGTTATTTTGGTGCTCTTTTTATTTTACTGAATCATTTCGCGAATGACTGCGAGAATTTTTTCTTCTGCGTCGTAGACGTTTGCCGCTTCGACGGTACAGCCTGCCGCGCGGCGGTGTCCGCCGCCGCCAAAACGTGCGCAAACGGCAGAAACGTCAAAGTCGCTTGCCGATCGCATCGATACGCGGAAGACGCCCTTCTCCTCGGGCTGGCGAACCGCAAAGGCGATCTCCACGCCCGCGACCGAGCGAGGAATATCGATCACCGTTTCGAGATGATCGTCACGAAGACCGAGGGAAAATTTCGAGGAATACGGGAAGGTCACTGCCGCAATTCTTCCCTTTTCGTAAAGCCGCATACGGCTTGCCGCCTCTCCTTCCGCCTTGATCTGCGGGAGCGACTTCGAGTCAAATAAGCGTCGGCTCAGTTCGGTATGATCGACGCCTTTTTCTACAAGCTCTGCCGCAATCCGAAAGGTTTTCGCGCTGGCATTGGAAAAGCGGAATCCGCCCGTATCCGAAGCAATTGCCGCGTAAATAAAGCGATAAAATCTGGGAGGAAGCTCTCCGATCTTCCCCATACGGACAAGCTCCTTGGCAATCTCAAAGACGATCTCACCCGTTGCCGATGCCGCAGCATCAATATAATGATCGGCATAGACCGTACCCGTTCCGTGGTGGTCGATCATCAGATCGATTCTGCGCGCAAGGCGCTCAAACAGCTCGCCGAGCTGAGACGGCGACGCCGAATCGACACTGATCACGCGCTCGTGACCGAAATCCAGCTCTTCGTCGGCAAGCACACTTCCCTGCACGCCGTCGCACAAAAAATCAAGTCGCTCGGGAATCTCATTGGCACACGCGCAAATCGTGGAAATTCCCATTGCCTCGAGAATCTCGCGCAACGCAAACGCCGAGCCGATCGCATCGGCATCGGGACGAACGTGATAGACAATTAAGGTCGCCTTTTTCTCACACAGCTTTTCACAAAGCTCGCGCATTGTCAGCGAACGAAAATAGGTCATATTATTTGTCCTCGCCCTCTTCGGTCGTTTCGGTCGTTTCACTCTCTTCGGGAGCAAACTCAATGCTGTTCAGAAGCTTCGAGATATGTGCGCCGTGCTCGATCGAATGATCCTCGAAAAATGAAAGCTCGGGTGTCATACGGAGATTCATCTTCTGCGCAAGCTGACGGCGAAGGTATCCCGCCGAGGATTTGAGTCCCTGAGCGACCGCCTTTTTGTCCCCCGTCATCACCGAATAATAAACCTTTGCATATTTTAAATCGGGAGTAACGTCGACTGCCGTAACGCTGAGAAAGGCTTCCGAAATTCGCGGGTCCTTGACCTCGCGAAGCGCCATTGCCAGCTCCTTTTGCATTTCGTCGTTAATTCTTCCTCTTCGATAATTTGCCATAGTCACCATTCCTTTTTTTGAATTTCTTTCTTGCTATAGTATAACACATTTTTCTCAAAAAATCAATAGCTCCCGACCGAGGTTTTGCATAAAAATAAACTTTTTGTGAATTTTTCAAAAAACAAAAAAATCCCTTGATTTTTCACGAAATATGTATTAAAATAAGAGTGTATTTCAATTATTTTTATAAAATAAATATTCATTATAAAGAGAGGGACTCAACAGATGCAAAGTTTCAGAAAAATCGGTGTTCTCACCTCGGGCGGCGACGCGCCCGGTATGAACGCAGTCGTTCGCGCGATCGCAAGAAAGGCAGATAAGCAGGGGATAAAAACCGTCGGTATCATCGGTGGATACAACGGTCTGATCAACGAAAAGCTGATCAATCTGACGCCCGGTGCTGTTTCGAATATTATCACTAACGGTGGAACGATGCTCTACTCCGACCGTTGTCTCGAATTCAAGACGCCGGAAGGTATGGCAAAGGCAATCGAAACCTGTAAGAAGAACGAGATCGACGCGATCATCGCAATCGGAGGTGACGGCACCTTCCGCGGCGCAACCGACCTCGCAATTCACGGAATTCCCACGATCGGCGTTACGGGTACGATCGATAACGATATTACCGCCACCGACTACACGGTAGGCTTTGACACGGCAATGAACACGGTCGTCGAGATTCTCGATAAGCTCCGCGACACCTGCGAATCTCACGCACGTTGCAACGTCGTTGAGGTCATGGGACGCGACTGCGGACAAATTGCTCTGCGCGCAGGTATTGCCGCAGGTGCGATGGCAGTTGCCATTCCCGAGATTCCCTTCGACGAAGCAAAGACGATCGCCCGCATCAAGGCGGCAAAGAAGAAGGCGAAGAGAGGTATGCTCGTCGTTGTCAGCGAAGGTGTCTTCGTGACCGACGAGAACGGCAAGAAGATTCCCTACGGCGAAGTTCTTCAGAAGAAGATCGAAGCTGAAACGGGCATTGAAACCAAGTTTGCAAGACTTGCTCACATCGTTCGCGGCGGTACGCCCTCGCTCCGCGACCGTCTGACGGCATCGCAGATGGGTGTCAAGGCACTCGACCTCATTCTCGAAGGAAAGTCGAACCTTGTTGTCATTGAGGAAGATGCGAAGATCACAAGTATGGACATCGTCTTCTCGCAGATGACCGACCGTATGTACAAGAACAAGCTCAAGGACGGCGATCTTGACAACTTCAGCGCAGAGGAAATCAAGCTGATGGAAGAGATCTGCGACAAGCGCCGTGCAGAAATCGCTGAGCTTTACGCTCTGGTCAGCGATCTGGCTCTCTAAGAAAACCGCAAAGGCTGAACGTCATTCGTTCAGCCTTTTTTCTGTAAAAATCCCAATTTTTTGAGCGACGGATCGGTCGCAAGGGTATCGACGCCCTGCAAGATCAGCGCGCGCTCACATCCGTCAACCGACAACGGCTCCGAAAGGTAGCGCAAATCGACGATTTCCAGATCAAAATGGAGTGCTAAAAACGGAACAAGCGCATTGGCAAAGCTATCCTTGATCAAAAGCAGCCTCGGCTTTGCCTCGTTCGCACTTTCGACCGACAAATGCGCGAAATTTCCGCCAAGAAACACCGAATATTGATCCTTCTTTCCCATTGCCGACCAATCGTAAAATCCCCATCGTTCTTCCCCTGTCGTTCGGTCGATCACACGCACGTTCTCATCACCTTCATAGCGAAAAGGCGCCACCGTATCGGAGCGCGAGGCGATCCCGCCGACCGCCGAATCGGCGCTTCCCAAAAAGCTCTCACTCACACGCTCTGCCGAAAAGAACTCTCTTGCCAGAGGAGAAAATCCAAGCTTTTCTCCCAGTAAGCAATAGACGAGATACGCCCCCTCGGTCGTCAGGTGATGATCGGTACGGTAATACACCTGCGTCCCCCCCTCTGCCGACTCGCGAAGCTCTCCCAAGGGAATCTCCCCGCTCCCCTCAAGCAATGCATAAAGTGCGTCTGTCGCATCGAACGGATAGGGTTTCGGCAACCACCGCGTCATCACGTCACTGCTTCTCGGAATCCAAACGCTCGTCACCCGAAGATCGGAAGTTTCCGCCAAAAATCGATCAACTGCCGCAAGATTCTGCTCGGCAACCGAAAGATCGGAATATTCATTGCGTGAAAACAGCATGCCCTCGTCTCCCCAGAGGATTCCGTTATTTTCCCGTTTTCCGAGTAAAATTTCGCTCCCCGCCTTCAGCGAAATCAATTTTTTCCGAAGCGGAAGCTGATCTCGGTAGAGCTTCCCCAAGGACTCCGAAAACGAACCGTCAAAAATACTCCCCCACGACGGTCTCTCCCACACGCTCAGCGCACGGTTTTCGTGTTCCGAAAAGTGCTCTTGCGGCAAAAGAAACATTCCAATTGCAAAAAACAAAAGAATCCCTGCCGCAATCCCTACGAGCGCTCCGTCCAAAAAATCAACCTTTCTCTTTTTTCGTTTCATCTCTCTCCTCTCTTCCTTTCACGATATATAGTGTCCGATGAAACAAATAGTTTATACAAAAAAACGAAAAGTGATTGACAAAGAATACATTCTTTGCTATAATTCATATAACCCCAACAGTTCCAAAAGAAAGGAAAATTTATCATGAAACTGACCGAATTTCGTATCATTCTTCCTTCCAATTGCTCTTACAACGAGCAACGCAGCGTGAAGGATATGCTCAAACTGATCGGACCGGCAATCCCCGTCTTTACCGACGAAGATCCCGTCTGCAGTCCCGAGATCGTCTTCGGAAAAACGAACCGTACCGCAAGCGAAGCGCTTTACCGTACGCTCTCCCGCGGCAGTTACGCGATCGTCAGCGAAGGCGACTCGATCTATGTGGCTTACGATAATTACCTCGTAGCGACCGAAGCGATTGCCAAACTCGGAGAGCTTTTCAAAGAAGACGTTTCTCTCCCCTTGAATATCGTCGAAACGCCCGATCACGCCGCACTCTGTATGCAGAAAGCAAACGATGTGCAGATTCGTGTTATGACCACAAACATCGTCGCGGCAGGTGACCTGTCTGCTCTGAAATATCTGGGAGAAAAATACGATGTTACCTATCCTGACCGCATCGACATTCAAGCTTCGATGATTCTTGACTATCTGCCCGATTTTCTCGGTTTACAGGAGCTTCAGGAAGGCACGGTCAACAAGGTGGAAGGTCATATGCACACCGAGCTGATGAAGCGCATCGGTCAAGAATATACCGAGCTCAATTTCGACGAATTCGTTCCGGTCAAGAAGCATCAGTGGACGCCTATGGCATATCGCCACACCAAATGGGAGCTTCTCGAATTCCGCGCCGCAACCAACGAGGAGATTCTCAATGTGATGCACCGTTGGCAGTGGGGCGTTTA
>JAZOSZ010000211.1:0-2615 GCA_045657365.1 Eubacteriales bacterium | reverse complement strand
TGGCAAATCCCCCCGTCATCGTCGTCATACTCCAAAGAACCATCCAGATCGTCCAATCGGTGCAACCGACCGCCGCCAAAGCGTCAACACCGACACCCCTCCCTACAATTGCCGCATCGGCAATCTGATAGAGCTGCTGTCCGAGGTTCGTCAGGATCACGGGAAACGCAAAGGTCAGCATCAGCCGCCACGGCTTTCCCTTTGTCATATCAATCAGATTCGTTGTATTTGACATTCTTTTCTCCCAACAAAAATTCTTATTTTATTATACATAAAACGAGAGAAAAAAGCAACTACCTTTCGAATTTTTGAAGAAGAATCATTGCTTTTTCTCGGAATTTATGATAAAATAAGATAAAATAAAAGGTAAAAAAGAAAGGAGAGTTTTATGAAGCATTCTTTGAAAAAATCCACCGTGGCTTTTGTCCTTCTCCTTTCTTTTCTTTTTTCCTGCCTTTTCTGCCTGCCTTCCTGCCAAGAAAAGCAAGAAAAATATCAAACGACCTATTTCGACTATTTCGATACTTTTTCCACCCTCACCGTCTATGCCGAATCGCGGAAGCTCTTTGAAGAATATGCAAGTCTTTGCGAAGCAATGCTCGAAGAATATCATCAGCTTCTTGATATTTACCACGAATACGAGGGCGTTGTAAACCTGAGAACGATCAACACAAGCAACACGCAGGAAGAACTGACGATCGACAAAAAGCTGGGCGAATTTCTCAAATTCGGAAAAGAAGCCTATCTCTTGACGAACGGAATGACCAATATCGCAATGGGCTCGGTCCTTTCTCTCTGGCATACAGCAAGAGAAACATCAACGCTCCCAAAAACAGAAGAGCTCCTTACGGCAAACGAACACGTCAAGATCGACGCTCTGATTCTCTCCGAGGATCACACCAAAGTCCAAAAAAACGATCCCCTGCTTCAACTTGACGCGGGGGCGCTCGGAAAAGGCTTTGTGGCAGAAAAAATCAAAACCGCTCTCATCGAAAACGGTTGCAAATCCTTTTTGCTCAATCTCGGCGGAAATACCGTTGCCTGCGGTACAAAACCAAACGGTGATCCGTGGCTCGTCGGAATTGAACAACCGACGGAAAACATCGGATTCGACGGCTCGGTTGCGCTTTCTGACGCATCCCTCGTCACCAGCGGATCGTATCAACGATATTTCACCGTCGACGGAGTCAATTATCATCATATCATTCACCCCGAAACCCTCTATCCCGAAACTTATTTCCTCTCGGTCAGTGTCCTATGCCCCGATTCCGCAATCGCGGACGCACTCTCCACCGCACTATTTTGTATGAGCGTCGAGGACGGAAAAGCACTGCTCAAAGCTCTGGAAAATACCGAAGCGCTCTGGATCTTGGAAGACGGAAATATCCAGACCACCGACGGCTTTATGAACTACGTCAAAGGGGGAAAGCGACAATGACTAAGAAACACAAATACGACCTGATTCTGCTTTGTACCCTCCTCGTCATCGGAAGCGTCGCACTCTTTCTCTGTAGCACAGTTTTCAAAGGAACGGGAGAAACCGTCGTCGTTACCGTCGACGGAAACGAAGTGCTCCGAGTTCCCCTCACGGAAGATCGCGAGATTTGGATCGACGGATACGAAAACGGAAGAAATTTGCTCACCGTTCAGAACGGAGAGGCTTGGATCAGCGAAGCAGATTGCCCTCAAAAAATCTGCGTCAAAACGGGGAAAGCTTCGGAAATCAAGTCGATCGTCTGCGCCCATCACCGAATCGTAGTTTCGATTGAAAAGGATTAAAAAAATGAAACAAGAAAAAAAGTATAACGTAGCCTTCTGCGGAGTGATGGCGGCACTTGCCATCAGCCTCGGCTACCTCGAAGCGCTGATTCCCTTCTCGATCGGAATCTATGGAATCAAATTGGGAATTGCCAACCTCGCAATTCTCAGCTTGCTCTATCTCACCGATATCAAAAGCGCATTCGCAGTGCATTTGCTAAGAATACTTGTTTGCGGAATTTTGTTTGGGAATGCCGTCGCATTTCTTTATAGCATCGTCGGCGGAATTCTCAGCTTTTTCACAATGGTGCTACTTAAAAAAACAGATAAATTCTCCCCCATCGGAATCAGTATTTGCGGCGGAGTGATCCATAATATGGCGCAAATGGGAGTGGCAGTCATATTGCTCGAAGAAATCAAACTCGCATTCTACCTCCCCATCCTGCTCATCGCAGGAACGATCGCAGGAGCGCTCGTTGGAGTAGTTTCCAATGAAATGATCAAAAAATTCAAAAATCCTACTAAATTCTAAAGCGCCTCAGTCCTACCAAGCGAGAACTGATGCGCCTACGATACATTGACGGAGCCGAGTGGATGGATGTCGCCGAGACCATCCACTGCGAGTGGACTCAGACCCATCGGATTCATTCAAAAGCACTAGCGAAGATTAAAAACTTATAAAAACAAAACCGCTGTCAATTATGACGGCGGTTTTTTGGTTATTTTGCGAATAGACAGAATTTTCCCAAAGATGTATAATTATATTACAATATCTTTTTGGGGGTTCATATGGCTATTGAAGTAACTGTTGTAGGTAAATATAAAGAGGCGTATGGCTTAGAAGTTGACGTGAACTA
>JAZOSZ010000210.1:0-1633 GCA_045657365.1 Eubacteriales bacterium | reverse complement strand
AAAAAAGCCTTCCCCGCAGGGAAGGCTTGTGACGGCTCAGACGAGCGCCGTGTCTTCGATTTTGTCAGGAGCATTTGCCGCATTTTCCGCTTGCAGAGCGACTTCCTTGTGATATGCCGCGATGACCTCGTTCTCCAGCATACTGCGGAAGGCAGCGTTGATCGGATGTACGATGTCGCGGTAGGTTTCGTCGGGATTCTTGCGACTGGGCATCACAATGAAGAGCTTTTCGCGTGCGTAGATCACCTTAATATCGTGGACGGCAAGCTGACCGTCAAAGGTGACCGAAACAATGGCCTTCATCGGGCCTTCGTCAAATAGTTTTCTGACTTTGATGTCTGTAATTTGCATTTCTTTTTTCCTCCGTCTTTTTGAATGTCTGAATTTTGTTTTTTTGGATATTTTTCCTTGGGTGTAACAATATTATACAATAGGAATTTGACGGATATACAAAGGAATTTTGTTTTTTCTGTGAACGTGTATGAATCTTTTTGACAGGGTGCGACGGCGTTCGTTTTGCTTCGCAAAAAGCGCCAAAGCCCTTGAAAATTCGACGATTGGGAGGAATTATGGCAACACCGAATACTCACTTTGGCGCTGAGCGCATCGAGACGATGCTTCGCGATGCCGAAAGCATCTTTTTTATCGGCGTGGGCGGCATCAATATGTCCTCACTTGCCCATCTGACCTACCGCCTCGGACGCCGCGTCGGCGGATCGGACCGCGTCCGCTCGGGACTCACCGAGCGTCTCGCGAGCGAAGGAATCGAGCTCTTTTACGAGCATCAAAAAGAAAATATTGAGGGCTATGACGCCGTCGTTTATACCGTGGCAATCTCCCCCGAAAACGAAGAATATCTTCGCGCCAAAGAGCGGGGAATCCCCCTCGTTTCGCGCGCCGATTATCTCGGATATCTGATGATGAACTACGCGCGCCGTATCGGTGTGTCGGGCATGCACGGAAAAAGCTCCTGTACCTCAATGATCGCACAAACTCTCCTCGCGGCAGGGAGCGACCCTACCGTTCTTTCGGGGGCAGAGCTTGCCGCAATGGGCGGCGCGTATTGCCTCGGAAAAAGTGAGAATTTCGTCTTCGAGGCGTGTGAGTATATGGACTCATTCCTCGATTTTAACCCGAATATCGCCGTCGTGCTCAATATCGAAATGGATCACGTCGATTATTTCCACAGTATGGAGCAGATCCGCGCTTCGTTCGCCGCATACGCCGCAAAAACGGGGAAGGACGGCTTTGCCGTCATCAATGGCGACGATGACGAGGTCGTCAGCGCCCTTTCGGATTATGAGGGAAGACGGTTGCGTTTTGGCATCGAAAATCAGTCCTGCGACTATGGTGCGAAAAATCTTTCCTGCGAGCGCGGACGATGGTCGTTTGATCTCGTCGAATACGGCAATACGCTCTGCCGTATCACGCTCGGTGTGGTCGGACGGCACCAGATCTATAACGCGCTTGCCACTGCTGCCGTCAGCCGATTGTGCGGTCTTACGCCCGAAGAGATTTCTGCGGGACTTGCAAGCTTTGCGGGCGCGAAGCGGAGAATGGAGCGAAAAGGAAGGCTTTGCGGTGCCGAGCTTTACGACGACTACGGGCATCACCCCACCGAAATCCGCGCCAC
>JAZOSZ010000209.1:0-1962 GCA_045657365.1 Eubacteriales bacterium | reverse complement strand
CGAGGGCAAGCTCCACACCGTCAAAGCCTGCGTCGGCGGCAAGCTTCAGGTTTTCGGTAAGGCTTTGTGCGGGGAAAGACCAGATACTGATTCCTTTTTTCATTTTTGTCATTTTATTCAAATCTCCTTGACATTTGATTTGGTTTATGCTATCATCAGTATAATGCAAGGATCTGTTTTTGAACAGATATTTTTTTGCCTCAAACTTATACTTTTGTACATTTTTAAAACAAGAGAGGACAAAGATGAAAAGATCCTACGTCAAAACAAAGCTCAACAGCGTGATCAGCATTCCGAAAATCGTTACGATTCACTATAACGAATTCGACGAGGGATTCGTGTTTGAGGGCGAATCGCACGATTTCTGGGAAATGGTTTACGTGGACAAGGGACGCGTTGAAATTTGTGCCGATTCCGAGAAGACGGTGCTTTCTCAGGGAGAGGTTATTTTCCACCGTCCGAACGAATTTCACTCTATCCGTGCCTTTGAATCCTCGCCCAACTTTTTTGTGATCTCGTTCGTTTGCCATTCTGCCGCGATGTCATATTTTGAGAAGAAGCGGGGAAAGATCGGAAAGGATTTAAAGCCATTTGTTTCCGGAATTTTGCGCGAAGCTGACCGTGCGTATGTGATTCTTCCCAACAGGCCGAATCTGTTGGAGCTTGAGAGAAGGGAAGATGCCCCTGTGGGAAGCGACCAGATGATCAAGACCTATCTTGAACAGCTCTTGATTCTGATGATTCGTTCCGCAGAGTGCCGCGAGCCGCTGATCTTTCCGTCCAAGGAAAGTCTGCAAAATCATCTTGTGATAGAGATTAAGGAATATATTGAGGCACATCTTGAGAACAACGTGAGCATTTCGGATATTTGCACACACCTCGGATACAGTAAGACCTATCTGAGTCGTGTTTTTCACGAGACGAGTGGAGAAACAATGGCGAATTACATGACACTTCGGAAGATTGACCGCGCAAAGACCCTCGTTCGCGAGCAGAAAATGAATTTCAGTGAAATTTCCGAGCATCTCAGCTTTAACAATCCGCAGTATTTTTCGCGTGTATTTAAGCGAGTGACGGGAATGAGTCCGTCGGAATTTCGGCAGAGTCTTGAACGATAAAAATGGCGTTGTGTTCCTAAGGACACAACGCCATCTGTTTGCGGCATTTTTTATTTCGTGTGTTTGGCGCGTTCGAAGAGATAATAGGCAGCGACCGATTTGTCAGCTTCCTCTTCGAGAATTTCGGGGGTACAGTAAACGAAAGGATATTCAATACGTACTTTGTTTGCTCGTTCCGGTATTTTGAAATTTTCTTCGGAATATCCGGGGTCAAGGATACAGAATTCTTCTCCGTCGTAGGAAATCAGAGTGATGTAATGTCCGATATGCGTAAAAAGTCCCATTTTGCCGTCGCGATCTCCGCGCACAAGCGCAATCACCTCTCCACCACGTCTAAGACATTTGATCACCTCTGAAAGAGAATTGGTCTTTTTGTATTTGAGCTTGTATTTTTCTGCTAAATAGGGAGCCATTACTCGCAATCTTGAGCCGTGAACTCGATTGGCACCGGTTTTTCCTGCGATGCGAACGGCGTCGTGAATGGTAAAGCGCTTTGCCGTCAGGTGATTGATGACCATCGTTACACAGCAAAGTCCGCAACCGGCTGTCTTGACGTTTTGCTTTTCGGGAGCAACTCCGCCACCGTCAATATTGTGCTCGTAGTGCACGTGAGGATAGTTGTTTTGATTGATATAAAGCATGCAGGTTCTCCTTTTTTTGTTTTTATCAAGATATCTTCATTATAGCATGGACATATCTTTTTGTCAATCAAGTTGTGAAAAATAGCGCCCCACCGGAGTCTGCCGAAATGGGGCAGCAAAAAAGCACATACCCGATTGGTGGGGATGATGGCTTGGGGGTGACCCACCGGAGACGATGTTTCGCTTCGCTCAACGGCAAGTTT
>JAZOSZ010000208.1:0-5045 GCA_045657365.1 Eubacteriales bacterium | reverse complement strand
CTCAAGCAGTCTGCGCGTACCAACGCGGCAGGGCGTGCACTTACCGCACGACTCGTCGACCGTGAACTCCAGGAAGAACTTAGCAATATCGACCATACAGTTGTCCTCGTCCATGACGATCAGACCGCCCGAGCCCATCATCGAGCCGATAGCGAGCAGGTTGTCATAGTCGATGGGCGTGTCGATCAGATGTGCGGGAATGCATCCGCCCGAAGGACCACCCGTCTGAGCAGCCTTGAACTTCTTACCGTTCGGAACACCGCCGCCGATCTCCTCGACGACCTCACGAAGCGTGGTACCCATGGGGATCTCAACCAGACCCGTGTTGGTGATCTTACCGCCCAGAGCGAACACCTTGGTACCCTTGGACTTCTCGGTACCCATGGATGCAAACCACTCAGCACCATTGAGGATGATCTGGGGAATGTTTGCATAGGACTCAACGTTGTTCAGAACGGTGGGCTGGCCAAACAGACCCTTGACTGCGGGGAACGGAGGACGGGGACGAGGCTCACCGCGGTTACCCTCGATCGAGGTCATCAGAGCGGTTTCCTCACCACATACGAATGCGCCTGCACCAAAGCGGAGCTGAATATCAAAGTTGAATCCGGTTCCGAAGATATCGGTTCCGAGCAGACCGTATTCACGAGCCTGCTTGATCGCAATTTCCAATCTCTTGATTGCAATCGGGTACTCTGCACGAACGTAGATGTAACCTTCGTCAGCACCGATCGCATATCCTGCGATTGCCATTGCTTCAAGTACAGCGTGGGGGTCACCCTCGAGGATCGAACGGTCCATAAATGCACCGGGGTCACCCTCGTCAGCGTTACAAGCGACATACTTCTTAACGTTGCCGCGGTTACCCGAAGCAAATTTCCACTTCAGTCCCGTGGGGAATCCGCCGCCGCCACGTCCGCGAAGTCCGGAATCCAGAATCGTCTGGATAACGTCATCGGGCGTCATTTCGGTCAACACCTTGCCCAGCGCCTGATAACCGTCCATTGCGATATACTCATCAATGTTCTCAGGGTTAATAACACCGCAGTTGCGCAGTGCAATTCTCTTCTGCTTTTTGTAGAAGGTCGTTTCAGAAAGCGAGGTAGCGTGATACTTCGACTCATTTTCCTCGTGGTATACAAGTCTTTCTACGGGACGACCCTTGAGGGGATGCTCCTCAACGATCTCGTGAACGTCCGCAACGGTAACGTTACTGTAGAACGTTCCTTCGGGATATACGATCATAATCGGTCCGAGAGCACAAAGACCAAAGCAGCCGGTAACGACAACCTTGACTTCATTGTCCAGACCCATGGCAACGAGTTCGTTGTTCATTGCTTCCTGAATCTTCAGACTGTTGGAAGAAGTACAACCCGTACCGCCACAAATCAAAACGTGTGATCTAATCATAGTTTTTTCTTTCCTTTCCTAAGATTCAGTCTTTCTTATAAGCACCGATGGTATATTCGGTAACGACATTGCCGCCCTTGAGGTGCTTTTCAACGATTTCAGCCGCCTTCTGTGCATCGAGCTTAACGTAGGTAACCTTTTCCTTGCCCTCTTCAAAAATCTCAACGACGGGCTCGTACTGGCAAATACCGATACAACCGGTCTGCGTTACCGTAACCTTATCACTCAAATTTTCCTTGTTGACGCCGACAACAAATGCGGTCAGAACGGGTCTTGCACCTGCTGCGATTCCGCAGGTAGCCATACCGACAACCACTCTCAAAGAAGCCTCGCCTTCGCGAAGGGCAACCTTGCTCTGCATCTTTTCTCTGATTGCAGCAAGTTCTGCCAAAGATTTCATAGTGTGAATTCCTCCCTATATTTTATCAAATTTTAAACAGATGTTTATTTTATGCTTCCGAAGTATATTGTTCCTGTAAATATTCTCGCATCCAGCTTTGAATTTCGGGTTCTGCCAAGGAGATCTCTTCTCCGAGTACCGCACGAAGCTCTTTGGTTTTCAAAGAAACCTCTCTCTGCGGGGTAAAATCGGAAAATTCAAAATCAATCTCAGGACTTCCCGCAATCAAAATGCAGATTGTTGAGATGATATCCCCCACAGGCATACAGTCAATGCTCTTCGTATCGAACCGTGCCACCAGCGTCGTTCCGCTGCTTCCCTTTTCTTGCGAGGATTCAATATGGAGAGATCCTCCCGTCTGTTCCGTAGCAAGCTTGAGAAGCGGCAATCCAAGTCCCACCTTACGAGTCGTACGTGTGGTATAAAAAGGATCTGCCACGTGTTGCAGTGTTTCTTTGCTCATTCCGCAGCCATTATCCGCGATCGTGAGGGTAAGCCACCCATCTTCATCGGTCAAAAGACAAATCTGAATAAGTGAAGCACCAGCCGTCACCGAATTCTTGGCAACGTCAAGAATATTCAAAGATAATTCCTTCATAATGATAGAAGCTTATTTGTACTTGGCAAGAATTCCTTCCATATCCGAAGGAACAAGTCTTCCGTAAACCTCGTTGTTGATTGTCAGAACGGGGGCAAGTCCGCATGCACCGATGCAGCGGGTTGCTTCCAACGAATACTTTCCGTCGGGCGTGGTCGAGCCTGCGGGGAGTCCGAGGATCTGCGTGATCTTATCTAAGATCTCTCCGCTTCCCTTAACGTAGCAAGCCGTTCCAAGGCATACGGCAATGGCGATCTCACCCTTGGGGTTGAGAACGAACTGGGAATAGAAAGTAGCTACGCCGTAGACTTCTTCCATCGAAATTCCCATACGAAGAGCGATCATACGCTGAACTTCGATCGGCAGATATCCGTAAATATCCTGTGCCTTCTGAAGAATCGGCATCAATGCTCCGGGGGTTTCGCGGTACTCATCGATCACAGCATAAAGCTGCTCTTCTTGCTCTTTGGTACCACGGAACATTACTGTGGTCAAATTCTTTTTCATCTTGAAAAAAATCCTCCGTATTTATTTTAATTTATTTATTTTAAATAAATCCATAGTTACTTGGCAAGGTCCTTCAGATATTCAAAAAACCTTTGCCGAACGAGTGACGAACTATACGGCTCGTCCTCTAACGAAATACTGTTCTCTGCTTCGTTGATCTCCCAAAGTCTGTGGGCATCGGACGAAACGAGTACCGCTTCGCGGCGAATCCGGGGGAAGCGTGTCAACATTTCTTCCAGCATTTCCGCTTCTCTCAATTCAAACGAAGAAAACGAATACTCTTCCGGAATTCCGCCGAGAACCGCCACGATTCCGTTGGCTTCACGATCAATATGGGCTGGATGTACGTGCGCACCGTAAGCCCTTGCCAGATCGATTGCATCGGCAATCGGAAGGTCGGTTGCCGCGATCAAAAGCATTTCTTCCGTACCAAGCAGCTCGTCCTCGCCGTCCAGAATCAGTTGATTTCCAAAAATTTCGGGACGGTTAGGAATCTGCATGCGGTGTGTTTCAATGACCTTATCAAAGGTCATCGCTTGCTCCAAGCTTTCAAAAAGGCACACCAAATGAATATCTTCCGCGGTAGAAAGCTCCATTCCTGCGATTGGAATGATTCCCTGCCTACGGCAGGCTTCAAAAAACGCGGGACAGTTTTTGCAGGAATTATGGTCGGTCAAAGCAAGAATCTGTAAGCCCTTGAGCGCCGCCATTCCCGCGATGTTATTCGGCGTCATATCGTCGTCCGCGCAAGGCGACAGACACGAATGAACGTGCAAATCGTAGTAATAAGATGTCATAGCAGAGATGCAATTTCTGCACAGACTGTAAAGGTGGATTTCGAGGTTCTCAGCAGATTGATTCCCTGCTGTTCAGCACGAGCAAGCACACCGTCATCGGGAGTAACACCTTCGGAAAGGATGATACAAGAAGGATCCGCCAGCGTGGCTACTGCAACGATATTGACGTTGGACATAATCGTCACCCACGCACTGTCAGCGTCAAGCTTTCCCATTACCCAGCTCAAAAGATCTCCCGCATATCCGCCGCGAACTTCTCTCGTTTCGTCAGGGCAGCACAGAATTTCCAAGCCAAGCGCTTTCACCACTTCCTTGACCGTCATACCGTCGTTTCTCCTTCCTCAGTTTATTTATTATCCTGCTCGTAATGCTCACGAAGCTGAATCAAGCAATCCTGCCTCTGTGCGTCTCCCTTGACAATATCCTCTGCCAACGCGTGACAGTTTGGCGCGCCACAAGAACCGCAATCCAAGTGAGGTAACTCTTTATAAATTTTTTCAATCTCCGACATTTTTGCAATCGCGGTCATACGGTCTTCCGACAAGCTTACCGTCGGAACTCGATCCATTCGTTCGGTCAAAAAGATATTTTCCGGAATGTTATCGGGTTCTTGGACACGGTTGCGGGAAATCGGCAGATATTTACGAAGTGAACGAAGCCGCGCTTTGGCAATGAAAGGATTTTCGACGTTCAATGCACCGCCGACACATCCGCCGATGCAAGCATTCAGCTCGACGAACTCCAGATCGTGCAACGTTCCGTGTTCGATTTCATCGAGGACGTGAATGCAGTTTTCAATTCCGTCCGCCGCCAGATATTTATCGGTCAGAAGCGACGTTGCTTCGCCCCCCGATCCTGCCCAGTTCAATCCGATAATTCCCGTTTGGGATAGCGGAGAAAAGGCATCGATTTCTTTCCGTTTTGCGCGAATCTTAAAATAAAGATCGCTGATTGCTACCGCTCCCGTTACGGCGCTTTCTTTCACGCCCAAGGGATTTCTGACGTAGCTGACCTTTGCAGGACACGGCGAAATGAAGAGAACACAAATATCCTCATTGGTCAGTTCCGGATGATCACGAAGCACTTCTTCTCTCGCAAGCCTTGCCGCGTATTCGATTGGAGGCATCAGCGGAAGAAGATTGTCGCTAAGATATGAAAATCTGAGCTCTATCAGTCTGACTATAGCAGGACACGCAGAGCTTATCACGGGACGCTCAAGTCCTTCTTTTTTTAGATACCTTCTCGTATATTCGGTTATGAGCTCAGCTGCTCTGGAAACCTCAAAAACAGCATCAAAGCCACACATAAGTAATGCGGTCAAGATCTCGTCAAG
>JAZOSZ010000207.1:0-11419 GCA_045657365.1 Eubacteriales bacterium | reverse complement strand
CGGCTCTTGTCGCTCTTATAGAAACGGTCGAAGACGAACGGAAGATCGGCGTCCGAAATTCCCTGTCCTTCGTTATACACCGATATGAGAATTCTTCGGTTTTTGATCTTTCGGATTGAGATCCAGAAGGCTCCGCCCTCGGACGCAAATTTCACGGCGTTATCGCAAAGATTGTAGAAAACCTGATACGTAGCGTCGCGGTCGGCAATGACCGTCATCGCGTCTTCTTCACATTCAAAGGAAATTTGCAAATTCTTTTCATCGATCTTCTGCTCAAAGGAAATCAGAATCTGACGTCCCATTTCACAGATATCAAAGGACGTCATCGTAAATTTTCGCTCTCCCGCCTGAATTCGCGAAAGGTCAAGTAACGAAGCAACCAGACGAGACAAGCGTTTGACCTCGTCGGAAACCATCTGTAAATAATATTCGTGTTTTTCGGGGGGAATCACGCCGTCGAGAATTCCGTCGATAAAGCCTGCAATCGAGGTCATCGGCGTACGGAGATCGTGAGAAACGTTCGACATAAAGGTGTTCCTCATCGCATCGTAATGGTCGAGCGACTCCGCCATATTATTGAACGCCACGGCAAGCTCTGCCACCTCGTCCCGTCCGCGCACGGGAACGCGAACGTCAAATTTTCCTGCGGCGAAGCTCTTTGCTGCCTCACTGATCTCGCGAAGCGGACGCACGACTTTTTCGCTGATCAGGTACATTGCTATCATCGTCGCAAGCAGTATCATCAATCCCGCATTGACGATCGTTTTCACAAGCACGCGAAGCAGATCGGTCTGAAGTACCGAAGACGTACAAACAACGATTCTGCCGCATTCCATTCCCTCGGCATCATAGAGCTTGTCCAAGAGGACCGAGTGTTTCATCTCCAAGAAAGTCCCGTCGGAAAATGCCAGCGGTGTATTTTCCTCGTCGAGCGGTGCTGACAGCCATTCTTCGGGAATGCTTCCCGCTGACATAGCTACCTCACTCTCATTCCCCACGGAAGCGAGCACCCGTCCCACGTCGTCGGTGACAAGGATCGTTAAATCTTCGCGATGCCGTGCGATCGATGAGAGCATGGCGTAAATTTCTCTTTCGTGCCCTACAATCAGTTCCGAAAGTGCGACGTTCGGCGTTTCCCACAGCAGCTCTTCCAGATATACCGCCGAGGAATCTGCCGCGTTTTCCATCAATTCAAGCTTCGATTCTTCCGAATACCCCGTAATAATCGAGGTAATGACGACGAGAATCAGCAAAACACTCAAAAGAAGGATCGACATAAACGCCACGACGTATTTGGCAAATAAACTTTTAAACATACACTACCTCGCAAAACGAAATACAAAGAGAGGATCGAGCACCCTGCGGCTCAATCCCCTCTCTTTCGTCGGTTTCGGAGAATCAGCCAAGAAGCTCAAACTTATAGCCAACACCCCATACGGTTTTGAGTGTCCATTTGTCCGAAACGCCTTCCAGCTTTTCACGCAAGCGTTTGACGTGAACGTCTACCGTTCGGGAATCTCCCAGATAATCGAATCCCCATACCTTGTCAAGAAGCTGATCGCGCGTAAAGACGCGGTTATAGTTCGCGGCAAGGAAATACAGAAGCTCCAGTTCCTTGGGCGGTACGTCCACGGGTTTCCCGCGAAGCTTTAGCTCGTATTTCTGATGGCTGATCTCAATATTGTCGAATTTAATCACGTCTTCGTCATTCTGATTGGCGTGCGTCTGATAACGGCGAAGCACACTCTTGACGCGGGCGCTCAGCTCCTTCATATCGAAGGGCTTGACAACGAAATCGTCAGCGCCGAGTTCAAGTCCGAGAACCTTGTCAAAAACGTCGCCCTTTGCCGTGATCATAATGATCGGCTTTGAGGACATTTCGCGGATCTCGCGGCAGACCTGCCAACCGTCCTTCTTCGGCAACATAATGTCGAGAAGCACCAAATCAGGCTCGTAGATCTTAAAATGGCTCAATCCCTCAACGCCGTCACTTGCAATCTTCACACCGTATCCTTCGTTTTCAAAATACAGCTTCAAAAGCTCACAAATATTCGCGTCGTCGTCGATAATGAGAATCTTCGTATCTAACATAACGTCCCCCTTGCCCAAAATAATACATTTTTATCTTTTTTCATTATAGCACAATTTTTCCATAATTGCAAACCCTTTTTTGCAATTTGCAAACTTTTTTTGAATTTTTCCGTATTTCTGCACAAATCTCTCACATTTTTCACAGAATTATCGTAAATCGAAAACGGAAAGCGTCCCGAAGGACGCTTTCCGTTTTCTTTTTACTCTGCAGAATCCTCAACGAAATGAATCATATATTCGTTAAGGTTTCCGTATTTGAAATTGATGTATTCAATATTGGTGTAAGAGTCGAGAATATCGTTCACCGAGAAGTCCAGATTTCCGCGTTCAAACAGATTGATCTGCGATTTTTCGCCCGGATTTGCGATATATTCATCGACCAACGCACGAAGCTCAGCTTCGCTATCGACGAAAATACTCTTTCCTTGATAGGTCAGATGATTCCAGAAGAGCTCAGTGGGAAGCGTCTCGCCGTAATCCAGTTCGTCCCAGATGTAATCGTAGGAATTGTGGTAGGGCGTTTGCTCCTTAGACGTGACCAGAAGCTGGTGGAATTTCTGATAAATATTATCGTTCACCGATTCGGGTGAGCTTTGCTCCACATCACAATAATAGAACTTTCCGTCCGACGCACGAAGCGCGATAATTGCGTGAGAGCCGTATCCTTCACGTCCGAGGTTTCCGATTGCGTTATCTTTATACAGGTGCAGAATCACGCGATAAGCCTCGATTCCCTCCATTCTCATCAGAATCAGCGCCGATTTTGCATAAGAGCAACAAACGGCAAGATTTTCGAGAAGTGCGCCTTCGGCGTGGAAGGACATCAGGGTTGCGGGTTTACTGTCGGGGAAATTGTCGCGGTCGTCGACGTACAGATACTTATTGTACTGGTGGTCGTAAACGACGTTATCCGAATACCAGGAATAAATGGCGAAGACCTTTTCTTCGATCGTCATTCCGTCCTTAATGATCTCGCGCAGAATTTCCTTGGCTCTCTCAAGCACTTTTTCTGCCGAAGATCCCGCAACGGGGCGAGGCAGATATCCCTGCTCGAGCGCATACCAGAGCTGTTGCGAATTCCAAACGGTAATATCCTTGCCTTGTGCCAGCTCATAGTACGGGAAGGCATCAAAATCTTCTGCTCTGTCGGTCAGAGTGGAATTGGAAGAATACTCGATCTGACTTTCGTAGCGGTCAACCTGTACGGGTTCTTCGGTATTGCTTTCCGAAGCAAGATCGTACGGTACGAGCGTAATAACCAACTGATTGGGATTCGTCTCTTCAAAGTGTCCGTAAATTCCCACCGCGGAACGGAGCAACTCGCAATACCAATACACGTCCTTAATGACGTAATCGGCGTAACGGTGCGAAAAATTCAGCTTGACACGGAAGGTGGCACGCTCAAAGCTTTGCGCGTCCAACTGATAGAAGGCGTAATAATCAATGATCTTTGCAAGCTCTTTCAGATTGTCTGCCGACGAAAGAGCTTCGGGCGGTGTCAGAGAAAGTCCTTGATACTTTTCCTGCATTCCCGCAAGGAAAGCCGTATCCTCTTCCGACCACAGCGCGTCGTTCGTTTTGACCGCCGAAAGCGCTTCTTCGGCTTGAGCGATCAGCGAAACGATCGCATCATAGCTTGTTGCCGATGAAATCTGCTCGGTATAATCGGCAATGATTGTTTGAATTTCTTGCTGTTGGGCTTCTTGGTAATTTTTAAGGCTGACGAGATAGGTCAGTTGCTCGGCACCAATCAAACGGCAATCCGCAAGATTGTTCTTCGCCGCCAACAGCATAAACTGCGTAGCAATCTTTCCTGCCGCCTCTTCCGAGGTTTGACGTTCAATCTGCACAAGTACTTCCGACAGATCCAAATTCAGTCCGCGCGCCTCGGCAAACGCCGTAAGCTTGGTTTCCCAAGCGGACTTCCAAGCCCCCTGTTCCTGCTTCAACTGTTCTGCGATCGTAGGAATCGCGGCAATTGCCTGCTCGTACTGAGCAAAGAGCTCGTTTGCCTCTTCGATCGAGGTCAGATTTTTCATGTTTTCCTGAAACTGCTCGAAGGTATTCTTGATCGTTTCGTGGTGCTCGGTACGATATTTGGAATAATCAATCGCACCGGTTAAAATATCTTCTTCGCTTCCGTCGTTGCTTCCCGAATCGCCGTCCTCTTCCTCGGAGCCGTCATCGTTATTTCCCCACTGATTTTTCAGGTCGAGAAGCTCTTCTTCAAAATACTGACGGTCGGTCTTCGTTCCGTCCACCGTCGTTTGAAATTCGGTCAAAAGCACCTGCACCGCCGCATAGTTCAACGGTCCGTCGAGTGTGTTACGCGTGGTTTCGATCAACGTAAGCAACTCTGCCTTTTCCGCATCACGATACACGCCGTCCTGCAAGCTCTTCTCAAGCTCTCCCATCAGCGAGAGTAACTCAAACTCAAACCTGGTCGGAATTTCCAATATGTTCTTTGTATGCTTTTCCAATGCCGCCTCGAGTTCGTCCTCGGTCGTACATTCGCGAAGCTCGTTCTGTGCGTCAAGAAGCGCCAGAAGATAGAGTCTTTGTTCGTCTTCCCCGTAATAATCCTCGGAAGAAAGCTCGGCAATCAAGGTAAGATATTCTTCTTGCTTTTGTGCGAAGGTTTCCTCTCCCGAGGGTTCGGGATATTTTACAAAGGCAACGAAGCCACAAGAGGTCAAAGAAAAGCATAAGAGTAAGGCAACCGTTGCCAAGATCAAAGTTCTTTTTGTTCTTGTCATTCTACTTCTCCTTTATCGAATGGCTCAAAATATTCCATATAGTTGCTCCACGTATATCCTGATGTGTAGGTACCCATGGCAGAAGCAGGAATATAAATCTTTACGCCGTTCGGCGTACCGTTCAGAAGTCCCTCGTTGGGCGGCGAAAGCTTGCCTTCCAGATCGTAAAGATACACGCCCTTGAGCGAAGAGCAGCCCGCAAACGAGCCTGCCGCGAGGCTCTTATAAGTAATGCCCACGTGTACGTATTCCAGCTTGGTACAGCCTTCAAACGCGTTTTCCTCCACGGCGGTAATGTTCTTGCCGTCGTAGACCGCAGGCAGAATGACCTCAGACATATCACGGTATTCTTCCTTCACGCCGACGATCTTATAGGAATTTCCCTTCTTGGCATACTCAAAGACGTCAAGATAGTCGTTATTCGGCTGACCCAGATAGTCCTCAAAGGCAACCTTATCCTCCCCTTCGAGAACGTCCACCACCTCGTTTGTTGCCAGAGGCGGGGGCGGCGGAACTTGTAGCGTGCTCTCCCGCTCGATACCAAGCTCTTCTTTCAAAGAAGTTGCAAGCAGATGAGAAAAATACACGGCACCGTCGGAATTGAGGTGGAAATTTGTATCGTAAAAATAGCGCTCGTCGATCATATAGTCTTCAATCGTCCCCAAGAGCTCGCAATCGAGTTTTTCCTTGAGCTTGCTCTCAAACTCAGCGCGCGCCACCTTCGAGCTCCGAAGTGCCAGACGGTTGACGGGCGAATAGTTGAAATAGACCGTCGCGCCCTGCTCTTCGGCATCCGCTACGTAATCGTTAACATACGCGAAAAATTCCTCGTCAAGCAAAGAGTCATCGGTGTAGATCAGCATATTACTGTCACAGCCGTCGTTCATAATATTATTCGGACGCGCCACGGAAAGATCACCCCATTCGTTGATCGAATCCGCACGGTAAATTCCGTCGGGGTCGGGCGCATTTTTGTTGACGGTGTACTTAAGACGCTCGATCGCATACGACGGACTGCTGTACGCCACCGAAAGCCAGTTCTCCCACGGAAGCTTCAGACGAAGGCTCGGTGTTTCTCCCGTTGCCTGCAAAACGGCTTCGGGGTTGAAATAGAGCGAATAGGTCTGCGTATTCAGTTCGGGAGACAGCACGACGATATCGCCCTCGGAAATGGCATCCTTTGCCATATCCATCATAAATTTCGTACCGAGCGTTGCGTAAAGTCCGAAATTGATCACGTCATACTCTCCACCAAGCTCTTCGGCAATCAGATCGGAGCGAAGTCCGAACGGAAGGCTCGAGCCGCCGATAAAGATGACTTTTTTATTCTCGGAATTGTATAAACGGAAATATTTTTCCTCAAACGCACCGAGATAGGTTTTTGCATAAGAATCCTCTGTCAGATTCACGATCAGTGAAAATACAGGGAATGGAATCAGCACGATCAGAATCAGTGCGATCAGCTTGATCAGCCTTTTTTTCATAGTTCCTCCAAACATTCAGGGGATCAGAATTGGAAATAAATAAACGAGCTTCCCGTATTCGATTCCTGCAGTACGATCCAGATACCGATCGTGCACCACATCATCGCAAGATAAGCAACGTAGCGAAGCACGGAACGCGTGCGGGGGGAAAGCTTATCAGTCCAGAACGGCTTTTCGGGATATTTGAGTTTTTCAAGGAAGATCATAATAAAGAGCGCAAAGAGCGTGTAGATGACCGTCGTCCAGGAAAGTGAGAGTGCCGACACCGTCGTCTTCCAATATTCTGCCGTAAAGGACCAGTCTGTAAAGATCTTTTTGAGAATCGTAAACGCATCCGAAACGGTCGACGCACGGAAGAAGACCCAAGAGACCGTTACCAGAACAACCGTGCCGAAATTGCGAAGTCTTGACACAAGCTTACCTTCGGGATTGACCTTCATCGCAGTCCAGATACGGTTTCTCGGCTTTAAAGTAAACTTTCCGACGATCTGGAAGAAGGCGTGCATCATTCCCCAAATAATGAAGGTATAGTTCGCTCCGTGCCAGAGTCCCGAGACAAAGAACACCAGCGAAATGTTAAAGATCCAGCGCCCCGTACGGACACGGCTTCCGCCAACAGGGAAAAAGATGTAGTCGCGCAGCCACGTGGAAAGCGAGATATGCCAACGGTTCCAGAATTCCTTGATGGATTTGGCGACGTAAGGCGTATTGAAGTTTTCCATCAGATTGACGCCAAAGAGCTTCGCGCAACCAACTGCGATATCGCTGTAACCCGAAAAGTCGCAATAGATCTGCACCGAGAACAGCACCGCCGAAATCAGCGCGCCGAGTCCGTTGGCTTCGGGGACGTTATTGTAGGTCGCATTGACGATGATACCGATCGAGTCGGCAATCGCGATCTTCTTGAAAAATCCAACCAGCATCAGACGGAATGCGCCGACAAAGTCAACGTCCCTCAGCTTGTGCGGTGCTTTGAGCTGCGGCAAAAGGTTGTCGGGACGCTCGATCGGTCCTGCCACGAGCTGCGGAAAGAAGGTCACAAAGAGCGCAAAATAACCGAAGTGTTTTTCGGCAGGAATGTCACCGCGGTAAACGTCTACCACGTAAGACATCGTCTGGAAGGTGTAGAAGGAAATTCCCACGGGAAGGATAATGCTGAAATATCCGACGGGACTTCCCTTTCCAATCAGCGCAAGCGCATCGTAAAAGGCTTGATAAAGGAAAGTAAAGTATTTAAAGAAGACCAGAACGCCGAGGCAGGATACCATTGTAACAATCAGCACCAACCGCCGTAGCGCGACCCTGTCCTTCCGAATCCGATTCACAAGAATACCGCAAACGTAAGAAACGA
This sequence comes from Eubacteriales bacterium, assembly GCA_045657365.1. Classification (GTDB taxonomy): domain Bacteria; phylum Bacillota; class Clostridia; order Oscillospirales; family CAG-272; genus HGM12713. The sequence continues at coordinate 3,737 of JAZOSZ010000207.1, read as the reverse complement.
CCGTGGTAAACATGATCAGGAAGATCAGTCTCGGACTCCAATACATATAGAAATAATACGATGCAATCAGTAGCGGAATCCAACGCCATCTACTCGGCACGAGCCAGAAGACGGCAAACACAATGGGTAAAAATACAAGGAACTCCAGAGAGTTAAATAACATATTTCGTACCTTTTAACCTTAAAAATATTTTTTCATATTATTATAACACGGCACGCGATTTTTGTCAATAGTTGACGAGAAAATTGGGCGCTGTCAAAAAATGCGTTTCCTTGCTCTTTTTTCCAAAAAGCTCTTGAATTTTTTAAAAATTCATAGTATAATAAATATTTGATAATAACATCAGAAAATATCCAAAGGATAAAAAATAAAGGAAGAAAAACTATGAAACTTGGTATCGTTGGCTTGCCGAACGTCGGCAAAAGTACTCTTTTTAATGCTCTGACGGGGGGCGGTGCCGAATCGGCAAACTATCCCTTCTGCACAATTGAGCCGAACGTCGGTATCGTTGCCGTACCCGACCGCCGTCTGGATTTTCTGGCAAAGATGTATAACCCCGAAAAGTACACGCCTGCCGTCATCGAATTCGTTGACATCGCAGGTCTTGTCAAAGGCGCTTCGCAGGGCGAAGGTCTTGGCAATAAATTTCTCTCGAACATTCGTGAGGTAGACGCGATCGTTCACGTCATTCGTTGCTTTGAGGACGACAACATTATCCACGTTGACGGAAACGTCAATTCCCTGCGCGACCTCGAAACGATCAATCTTGAGCTGATCTTCTCGGATATCGAAATGGTGGAGCGCCGCATTGACCGCACGAAAAAGGCAATGAAGGGCGACAAAACGCTCGCGTCCGAGCTTGCCGTCTTTGAAAAGCTCCACGCCGCCCTCTCGGACGGTCGTTGCGCCCGTGAGCTTGATCTCGACGAGAGTGAGCTTGAGGTTCTCTCCGACACACCTCTTTTGACCCTCAAGCCCGTCATCTACGTTGCCAACGTCAGTGAAGACGAGGCAGCAAGCGAGCCCGTCGGCAACAAGAACTACGACGCTCTCAAGGAGCAGGCAGAGCGCGAGCATTCGCAGATCATTGCGATTTGCGCACAGCTCGAAGCAGAGATTGCCGAGCTTGACGGCGAAGACCGTGCCATGTTCCTCGAAGACCTCGGCATTGAAGAAAGCGGTCTTGACCGTCTGATCAAGGCAAGCTATTCTCTCCTCGGACTCATCAGTTATCTGACGGGCGGTCCTCAGGAAGTCCGTGCGTGGACGATCACCAAGGGAACGAAGGCACCCGGGGCAGCAGGAAAGATTCACAGCGACTTTGAGCGCGGATTTATCCGTGCCGAAATCGTGGCATTTGACGATCTCGAACGTCTCGGCTCGATCAATGCCGCTCGCGAAGCGGGACTCTACCGTTCCGAGGGCAAAGAATACGTGATGAAGGACGGCGACGTCGTTCTCTTCCGCTTCAACGTATAAGGAGTTCCCGATGAGAATGAGAAAGAAAAAGCACGGAGCCGAGCGCATCGAAGCCTGCTCCGAGCTTCTGATCCGTGATATTACGACGCTGAAGGACGGCTTTGACGGAATTTTTGACAAAAAACGCCCCGTTTGTCTGGAGATCGGTTGCGGCAAAGGAAATTTTGCCGTCGGTATGGCAAAGAAATACCCCGACGTCAATTTCATTGCCATGGAGCGTGTTTCGGACGTTTGTTGCATTGCGCTTGAAAAGGCAATGGCTGCCAAGGACGAGCGCGAGGGCGACAACCTCCGTTTTCTGATCGGAGACGCAAAGCTTCTTGCCGAGAACGTGCTTCCCCATTCGCTCGACGGAATTTATCTGAATTTCAGCGATCCGTGGCCCAAAGCGGGACACGCCAAGCGCCGCCTCACACACCGCTCCTTCCTCGAAATTTACAAAAATCTTCTCAAAGAGGACGGAATTCTCCGTTTTAAGACCGACAATGTCGGACTCTTTGATTTCTCGCTCGAAGAATTTGAAGCCTTCGGTGCCGAAATTCTTTGGCAGACGCGCGATTTACACGCGTCCGAGAAGAACGCCGACAACGTAATGACCGAGTACGAAAAGAATTTCTCCGAAAAAGGATTTTCCATCTGTTCGGCGTGGGTAAAGCTATGAAATTAAACGATCTTGTCAAAGAAAGCCGAAGTAAACGAAGCTTCGACACCCAGAAAAAAATTACGAAGGACGATCTTCTCGCACTTTGCGAGCTGGCACGGAACTGCCCTGCCGCAATGAATCTTCAACCTCTGAAATACCGTCTTGTCACCTCGGACGAGGAGTGTGCGCGAATGATTGCCAACACCCGTTGGGCATCGTCGCTCGCAAAAAAGCTTCCGCCGAAGGGACACGAACCCTCAGGTTTTATCGTGATTTGTCACGATCTGACGATTGCCGAACAGAAGACGATCTTCTCGATCGACGTAGGAATCGTGGCACAAACGATGATGCTGGGCGCTACGGAAATGGGCTTTGGCGGTTGCATCATCGGTTCGGGAAGCTCTGAGGTAATCGCTGAAATTTTGCATCTTCCGAAGCATCTGATCCCCGTCCTCGTTCTCGGATTGGGGGTACCCGAAGAAACCGTGGTCCTGACCGAGGCACACGACGGACAAGTGCGCTACTTCCGCGATGAAACCGACGTACATTACGTCCCCAAGCGTCCTTTAAGCGAAATTATTATCGACGGTTGACCGAAAGGAAAATATTATGACCGAACCCTCGGGTCTTTTGATCATCAACAAGCACCTCGGCGTCACCTCGCACGACATCGTGTGGAAGGTACGCAAGCTATACGGCACGAAACGTGTCGGACATACGGGAACGCTCGATCCTATGGCATCGGGCGTTCTCGTCGTGCTGATAGGTCGTGCCGCCAAGGCTGCCGAATATTTAGTCGCCGATCAAAAACGCTATTCTGCCCTGCTCCGTCTGGGGCTTACCACCGATACCGAGGATGCTACGGGCAATATTCTGACAAGCACCAACACTCTGCCCTCGTCTGACGAGGTACTTACCGCTTGTGAAAAATTCACGGGAGAAATTTTACAAACGCCCCCAATGTACAGTGCCTTAAAGGTTGGTGGGCAGAAGCTTTGTGACCTTGCGCGAAAAGGCGTAGAAATCGAACGAGAGGCACGTCCCGTGACGATTTATTCGCTCAACGTCACGCCGACCGACGTACCGTCCGACTACCGTCTGGACGTTCTCTGCTCCTCCGGCACGTATATCCGAACGCTTTGTGCCGACATTGGTGCCTCCCTTGGATGCGGCGGCGTCATGGCGGCACTCGAACGCACGCAGACGGGCGGCTTTTCGATAGAAGCATCGCATACGGTTGCCGAACTCGAACAAATGAGCGAGGAAGAGCGACTTACCTGCCTCATTCCGACTGAGCGGCTCTTTGATTCGCTCCCTGCCGTCGCTCTGCCCGAGTTTTTTGAAAAGCTCTGCCGAAGCGGTTGTGAGATTTATCAAAAGAAAATTCGTACCGACTTTTCCGTAGGTCAGCGCGTTCGTCTCTGTCGAGCTAACGGTCAATTTTTCGCCCTTGGCGAGGTGCGCGACTACGCGGACGGCAGTGCCATCAAATCAATCAAAATCTTTGAGCTAGACTGACTAGACTGAAAGGAGCATTTATGGCAACTGTTTTAAAGCATCATCTCGGCTGTGATTTTGTTAAGTCGGAGGCCAAGCGGTCTTAGGAAGACAATC
>JAZOSZ010000206.1:0-3110 GCA_045657365.1 Eubacteriales bacterium | reverse complement strand
TCGCTCCCGCAGCGGCAGAGCCCGCTCCTTCTTTCGGAGCACCTGCTACCGCCGCACTCAAGATCGTCAACCCCAAGGAATTCAAGGACGCGATTGAGATCGCAAATCTGATGATGAACGGCAACACCGTTCTGATGAACATTGAGGCTCTCGAAAAGGATCAGACCCTCGCGCTTCGCGTGGCTTCTTATCTTCAGGGTGCCGTTTACGTGGCAGGCGGCGTGATGACGCGCGTCAGCAAGGGCACGTTTGTCGTTGCTCCCAAGAACGTAGACGTCAGCTCGATCGAGACGATGGTCAACGTAGAGTAATTGATTGCATCGAAGGAACGAATGACACGGTCTGCCGTCCCATACGGGGCGGCAGACCAATCGGTGTTTTTTTATCAAGAAGTAACAAAGGGGGAGTAGTTATGCCAATGATTCTTAGCGTCGTGGCGGACGTTGTGGTGCTGTTGCTGTCGGCAATTCAGCTTGCGATGCTTCTTCGCGCGATTCTTTCCTGGTTCCCGATCGACTCCAATAAGTTTATTGACTTCTTGTACGGGATCACCGAGCCGCTCATTATCCCGATCCGTGCGCTGTTTCAGAAAATGAATTGGTTTCAGAATTTACCGATCGACGTTGCCTTTTTGGTGACCTATCTGCTTCTGAGCGTGCTTTCGATGGTACTTTCGCTGTGAGGCAAGAATGAACGGTCGAAACAATGAGGAATTCGGGCTCCTATACGCCCGACTGGACGACCTTGCGGCTCGTTCGGCAAGAGGAGAGGTCGCGATCTCTCCTTTTTTCTCCCCCAGAGAGTGCTATTTTGCCGAGCAATATCTGGCACGGCGCAGCACGCGGGCAATTGCGTTTGGCGGCGTACGCGGCGCCGAACGGAAACGCCTGTATCTTTTGCCCGACTATCTTGAGGCAGCGGAAGAAGGGCTTTTCGAAGCGCTTGCCGAGTTCGGCTTTTCCACCGAAATTTCGGCGCTTCTCGTCAAAGGAAGCGGATATCGGACACTCTCGCACAGAGATTTTCTCGGCTCGCTTCTCGGCCTTGGACTGACACGAAGCGTGCTCGGAGACATTCTGCCTTATGGGGACACCCCCAATACGGCGGTGGTGCTTTGTGAGAGTGGCATTTTGCCCTTTCTTCTTTCGCATCTCGAACGCGTGGGAAACGATAAGGTGCGGCTTTCGGTGCTCGAAGAGGGGGATCTTTCCCATCTTTCCATCGAGGTTCGGACAAGTCCGATCTCGGATACGGTAGCATCGGCAAGACTCGATTGCGTTGTGGCGGCGCTTTGCCGACTCTCACGGGAGAAGGCAAGAGAATGTGTCGTCTCAGAGCTGGTCGAACTGAATTTTGAAAAAGAAAATCGCCCCGACCGTACGGTCGAGGCACCCGCCATTCTGTCAGTACGTGGGGTGGGACGCTTTCGCGTGCTTGCCCTTTCGGATCTGACCAAAAAGGGAAGACTTCGTCTTTGGGCGGAAAAATACGAATAATCGGAGAACGTTATGTGGATTTGGCTTTGTGTGATTGCCGCGTCGGTGCTTGTGGATCAGCTCACGAAACTTTGGACGGTGGCGGCACTGGACGTTGGTGAATCGGTGGAATTTCTCCCCGGCATCCTTCGGTTTACCTATATTCAGAACGAGGGCGCGGCATTTGGCATGCTCTCGGAGCAACGCTGGGTATTTATGATCGTTTCGACGGTTGCCCTCGGCGCACTGCTCATATATCTTTGGAAATTTCGCCCCGAAAGTCTTTGGGCGTGTACGGCGATGTCGCTCATCATCGGCGGCGGCATCGGAAATATGATCGACCGTGTTCGGTTGGAATATGTGATTGATATGATTGATTTCTGTGCCTTCCCGACGCTTTGGATGTGGGTGTTCAACGTTGCCGACGCCTGTGTTTGCGTAGGCGCGGGAATTCTCATCGTCTGGCTGATCGTATCGATGATCGGGGAAGCAAAAAAAGAAAAAGCGGCAAAGCAGAACGGAGAAAACGATGTCTGAATGGATGGAAGACGTAGAATACGGGGAAGAGCCCGACGACGCGGCGCTCGAGCTTCTTGCCGACGAGGGGGATGCGGGCAAGCGCGCCGACGTTTTTCTCTCGGAAAAGAGCAGCTTGACGCGTTCGGCGGCGGCGCGCCTTTGTGAAGAAGGACGTGTCTTCTGTCGCGGCAGAGCCGTAGGGAAAAAGGACAAGATTGCGGTAGGCGGTACGTACACTGTGGCGCTTCCCGCGCCGACGCCCGACCGTGCCGAGCCTGAAAATATTCCGATCAATATCATTTACGAGGACGAGGATCTCGTCGTTGTGCATAAGCCGAAGGGAATGGTCGTTCACCCTGCGCCGGGCAATCCGACGGGAACGCTTGTCAACGCGCTCCTCTATCATTGTCGCGGAACTCTTTCGGGCATCGGCGGAGTCATTCGCCCCGGTATCGTGCATCGCATTGATAAGGATACAGAGGGACTGCTCGTCGTGGCAAAGAACGACGCGGCGCATCTGTATCTTGCGGAAAAAATCAAGACGCACGAGGTACGTCGGGTGTACTACGCGATCGTGCAGGGCAATTTCCGCGAGGATGCTGGCACGGTGAATGCACCGATCGGACGCCATCCCGTCGATCGCAAGCGAATGGCAGTCGTGCGCGATCCTGCGAAGAAAGCGCGCGAGGCAGTGACGCATTGGACGGTGGTGGAACGCCTCGGACGCTTTTCGCTGGTTCGTTGTGAGCTGGAAACGGGACGGACGCATCAGATCCGCGTACACCTCTCGTCGCTTGGACATCCGCTTCTTGGTGACACGCTGTACGGCGGTGGCGGCACGGCGTTTGAAAAAGCGCACGCAAAGCTCCTCGCGGGGCAGTGCCTCGTGGCGGCAAAGCTGACGCTTTTAGTTCCGTTTTGTGTGTAAAATTTTCTTATAGGTCTTCCGGTTAATTTGCCGCTCTTTTCTTGCATTTTTCTTTCCTTTATGTTATAATAGACGCGAAAAACAGATCCAAGGAGATTTTTCTGATGTGTATCATTGCAGGCTATGCGGGTTCTCGTCGCGCGGCACCGATTCTGATTGAAATGTTAAAGAAAACCGAATATATCGAC
>JAZOSZ010000205.1:0-4587 GCA_045657365.1 Eubacteriales bacterium | reverse complement strand
ATTCTCGGCGGAAGCTCGGTGCATGACGAATGGCGTAAGCTGATGCGCGATTATCTCTGGGAAGATCCGACCACGGGCAAGAACGAGTGGTTTATGAAAGAAGTCTTTTATCTCAAGTGATGAAAAAACAACATAAAAACGAAAGAGAGGAAAACAAAATGTATTACTACAACTTGAAAGAAACCGAAAACAGAATTAAGAAAACGCAGGCGATCCTCGAGGAAAAGGGGCTTGATGCCGCGCTGATCTACTTTGACGAGCTGAATGTTGCCAACGGCTGGTACCTGACCGGTTGGTGCGGACAGTTCGAGAAGGGCTCGGTGCTTGTTCCCAAAGTGGGCGAGGCTTGGCTGCTTGGCGGACCTGAGAGCGAACCCTTCGCAAAGATGTCTTCCGCAATCAAGAATACCCGTTCCTTCCCTGTGTTTATGGTTCCCGATGAGGAATATCCGAATGCCGAGATTATCGACTTTGCACAGCTCAATCGTGAGCTTCTGGCAGACGGCGTAGAACTCAAGAAGATCGGTATCGTTGGTACGAACACCATTCCGCGTCAGGTTTATCTTGATTTCGAAGAAGGCTTTGCCGGCGTTGAGCTGATCGATATCACCGACGACTATGAAATTATGCGCTCCTTCAAGAGTGAGTGGGAAAGAGAGAATATGCTCAAGGCGGTCGAGCTTTGCGATATGGCGTACGACGCAATGAGAGCAAAGATTGCCAACGGCGTTTTCGAGTATGAGGTTGCCGCTGCGGGAGAAGCAATCTGCCGTATGAACGGTGCGGATTCCTTCGCGTACCGTACGATCGTCGGCTCGGGCGCACGCGCTGACGCTGTCGTTCCTACCGCAACCAACAAGATGATGCAGAACGGTGAGCTCGTTATGATCGGTATCGCTCCCCGCTTCAACGGCTATGCAGGTACGTTCGGTGACACGCTCCCCGTCAGCGGCGAGTATACGCCCGCACAGAAGGAGTGCATGAAGCATCTTCGTGAGGTTATGGCACTGACCAAGAATATGCTCCGCCCCGGTGTGAGCGGTCGCGAGATCGACGTTCCCGGTCGTGAGTATTATAAGAAGCACGGACTTTTCGATTACCTCGTATGCCCCTTCGCTCACACGATCGGTCTGATGGAAGCAGAGGCTCCCTTCTACGGCCCGAACAGCAACGATATCCTCGTTCCCGGTATGACCGTGATGGTAGACGTTTCCTTCTTCGGTCATCCCGAGTTCCACGGCGCGAGAATCGAAACGGGTTACATCATCACCGAAAACGGTTGCAAGCCGATGTCCGAGAAGATGGATAAGTATTTTGCTCAGGACGTTCAGTAAGGATCAGCGGAGAATCACGATGAAAATTTTAGTTGGTTCTTATCAATGTGAATCCAACACTTTTTCTCCTAATGTTGCCAAAAAAGAGAATTTTTATCGGCTTTACGGAGAAGAAGCCAAAAATGAACTCGTCGCAACGCGCGTCTTCGAGGCGGAAGGCTTTGAGGTCATTCCGCTCGGATACGCGGTAGCGCTCCCGTCAGGCTCGGTCTGCCGCAAGGATTACCTCGAAATGCTCTCGGAATTTTTAACCGAAGCCGAAAAACATAAGGACGCCGACGGCGTGTACCTGTATTTCCACGGCGCGATGTACGTCGAGGGAATTGGGAGCGGCGAAGAATATTTTGTCAAGCGCTTACGCGAGATCATTGGAAACGAAATTCCGATTTCGGTGGCGTCGGATTTCCACTCCAACGTCTCCGACGGACTCCGTGAAAATATTCAGGCGCTGTCGGGCTTCCGTACAGCGCCGCATACCGACTACGATGAAACCGAAACGCGCGCGGCAAATGCGCTGGTGCGGATTCTGAAGGAGAATCTGACGCCGACGCTTCACCTTTTTCGCGTGAGGGTCCTCTTTGCCGATGCCGCACAGACGGCGGGCGAGCCGTATCGAACGCTTTTGACGATGCTTCGCGAGGCGGAGCAGGACGAGAGAGTCGTTTCCGCATCGATCTATAACGGTCAGCCGTGGGTCGATGCCGAATTCGTGGGCGCGTGCGTTGCCGTTTCTCTGGCAAACGACAACGGTGAGGCGTATGCAAAATTCAAGGCGATTGCCGACTACTACGAGGCACATAAAACCGATATGAAGTTTGATATGCCCGCTCTGTCGCCCGATGCGACGGTACGCGCGGTGACGGACTTGCCAAAACCCGTGTTTATCAGTGATTCGGGAGATAACTCGACGGCGGGTGCCGACGGAGAATCGACCTTCCTTCTGGGAAAAATGCTGAGCGGCAAAACGGGACGCGGACTGGTGGCTTCGTTGTTTGCTCCCGAAATTTACGAAACGCTATGCGCTATGGCAGACGGAAGCGTTGCGAGCTTTTCGCTTGACGCAAAGGATCCGTATTCGGAGAAGCTGACGCTTTCGGGAATGGTGGTTCGCAAGGGGGTTATTCTCGGATTTGTTGGTGAACGTGTCGGAGAGGGCGTACTTTTCCGAAGCGAGCAGGGAATTGACGTGATCTTCTCGAATGCGAGAACCTCGTTTACGACCGAGGCGCATTTTTCGGAAATGGGCGTGATTCCCGCTGACTACGATTGGGTAGCGCTCAAAATGGGATATCTGTGGCCCGGTGTGGACGGATTGGCAAAGAGCCGTATTTTCTGCCTGACGCCCGGTAGCAGCACCAACGATTTTTCCACGCTCAATTTCAAGAATCTTCGTGGTGAATATTATTATATTCAACCTGATAATTCCTGAAAACAGAAGAAAAAATTAAAAACAAAAATATTGAAAAATACAAAAGGAGATACGATGATGGAAATCGGAAAGAAGATTTGGGTATTTTCGGACGGTGATCTGCCCCCTCAGGGCAAGAGGGAGCCTCTCGGACACGAGGCACTGATGGTGGTCAACAATAACGAGCAGGAAGCCGTCATTAAAATGACGCTGCTCTTCGAGGATAAGGATCCGAAGGAAGGTCTGACGCTTCGCGTTCCCGCAAAGCGCGTCAACTGCTTCCGTATGGATTTCCCCGTAGGCGAGGAAAAATTTGAGATCCCCGCAGGTCAGTTTGCCGTCATTCTTGAGAGTGACGTTCCGATTGTTGCCGTTTACGGTCGTCTGGATCGCAGAAAGGATATGGCATACTATCCCGTTCAGGGCTATTCGCTCTGAGAAATGTAAAAACGAAAAGAGCGTTGAGTTTTCAACGCTCTTTTCGTTTACGTATCGAGGTTTTTCTTGATGGAATGAAGATATTCGGTCGGGGTGACGTGGACGTATTTCTTGAAGAGGGCGGAGAGATAGTGCACCGAAGAAAGTCCCAGCTCATCAGCAATCTGTGTTAAGGTGTACGAGCCCTCGCGAAGCAGAGATTTTGCGTGTTCAATCCGCAACGTATTGACGTAGTCGATGATCGTTTTGCCAAAGAGAAGCTTGAATTCCTTGGAAAGCGAGGTTTTGTTGGTGTGGAAGAGAAAGCAAAGCTCTTCGACGTTGATTTTGTGACAGTAGTTATCGTCGATATAGCGCTTGATCTCGTGAATCTGCGGCAGCTCGCTTGCGGTACTGTCCTCGGCATCGGTTGGCAGAACACCTTCGGTCGTGCCTTGCAAACGGAGACATTTGAGTAGAAAAATCTGTAAATAATCCTTGATGAGCTGATCGGCACCGAGCGGAAATTCCCGACGTTTTTTCATATCCTTGGCGTTGGGGACGTCGTAGGGCGGCATATAGACCAGACGCGCTTCCTTGATAATTTCGGCGAGCATTTCCTGCAATTCATCCGAGAGAAGCAGGGGGGAATAGGTCAGACGGTCGATAAGATCACTGTGACATTCAAATCCGATAATTATGATGTTTGGTGCAATATTTTCATCGCAAATCAAGGCGTGTCGTTGGTTTGCTCCGTGTAAAATGAGTTGATTTTTACAAAGGTCGCCCGTGTAGTGATCCGATACGATGCGGATACTGCCACGGTCAACGTAAAGCAATTCGCAGAACTCGTGACGGTCGCCTGCTGTGTGATAACTTGGCGTAAATTCAAAATAGTGAATGTTGGCAAGCTGCTCTACGATCAGTTCCTCTTTGAATTTCTTTAAGACAAATTCCATACGACACTCCCGAAAAAGAAAAAGTATTTACAATATTGTACCACAAAATGATGATTTTGTAAAGACATTTTGTAAAAAAATGATTATAATGGAGATGAAACTTAAAGTTTTTTGGAAAAAACTTTGAAAAAATAACAAAAAGAGAGGTAATTTACCATGGGAAGAATTTGTATTCCGGATTATGAGTATCAGGAAAGAATTCAGAGAGCGGCAAAGCTGATCGCCGCAAGAGGTCTTGACGCAATGCTGGTTTGCTCGACCGAGAGCGACTACGCAAACGCAAGATATTTTTCGGGCTTCTGGCCGCTGTTTGAGAGAGCAGGCGTTCTGATCTCGGCAACGGGTGAGGCTGCCCTTCTCGCAGGACCCGAGTCCACCATTTTCGCAAGAGACTTCGGTAAGCTTGACAAGGTATTCGTTCTTCGCGAGTTCCGTGAGTCGGCTGACCCCTCTTACCCTGAGCTGATTC
>JAZOSZ010000204.1:0-2075 GCA_045657365.1 Eubacteriales bacterium | reverse complement strand
GGTATTTCAGACACATCATTGCGCAGTGACAAACGGTGGCCTGAAATCAAAATTCCCGTTCAGAGGCATCCTTGCAAGCTTGGAAAATCGCTTGACGGATCGATTTGTGGCGACGGCGGACGTGGCAAGAAAAATTCTTCTTGATCGCGGAGTAAAGGGCGAAAAAATAACTACTATCATAAACGGATCTGAGCCTTTACGCTTTGTTTCCGAAGCGGAAAAGGCTGCGGTGCGACAGCAGTACGGCCTTTCGAATGACAATTTCGTGGTCGGTATCGTGGCGCGTCTTGAAGAGGTAAAAAATCACCGATGCTTTCTTGAAGGTACGGCCGAGGCCTCAAGAGCGCACGGTGAAATGCGTTTCCTTGTGGTTGGTTCAGGCTCTCTTGAGGATCAACTCAAGTGCTATGCCGGCGAGCTCGGAATTGCCGACAAGGTGATCTTTACGGGGTTTGCCCGTGATACGGCCCCCTTGATGAGCATCATGGACGTGAACGTAAACACCTCGGATTCCGAGACGTCGAATCTTGCGCTTTCCGAGGGATTCAGCATAGGCGTACCTGCGGTTGTGTCCGACTGTGACGGAAATTGCGCTATGATAGAGAACGGGGTCAGCGGTCTGACATTTGAAAATGGGAACAGCGAGAGCTTGGCTACGGCCCTTGAAACGTTTTTCGAGCGTCGCGATCTTCTTGTGGGCATGAGCGCGGCGGCAAAAAAGAGATACGAACAAAAATTTTCGGCGGCCGTTATGACGGAGCGTCTGGAACAGCTTTATTTGAATGAAATGAAAGGAGCAGGGCAGGGTGAACGCAAGTGAAAAATACCCGCTTCTCGAGGCGATAAATACCCCCGAGGACCTGAAAAAAATACCCGAAAACAAAATCCCCGAGCTGTGCTCCGAGATCCGTGGATTTCTAGTCGAAAACGTAACTCGGACGGGCGGTCATCTGGCGTCGAACCTCGGCGTTGTGGAGCTGAGCGTTGCTCTGCACCGTGTATTTTCTACTCCGAGGGATCATATAATTTTTGACGTAGGACATCAGAGCTACGTTCATAAGATCCTGACGGGAAGACGTGATGCGTTTGATACTCTTCGTCAGGGCGGCGGCATCAGCGGATTTGAAAAGCGAAGCGAGAGCGAGCACGATTGCTTTGGCGCAGGTCATAGCAGCACGTCTATTTCGGCGGCGCTTGGATTTGCACAGGCGGACCGTCTGTTGGGCTCGGATGCTTATTCTGTGGCGGTGGTAGGTGACGGTGCCATGACGGGAGGTATGATCCACGAGGCGCTGAACAACTGCTCAAGCGATCTGAAGCTGATTATAATTTTGAACGAAAACGAGATGTCAATATCCCGCAACATAGGTCGTTTTGCGGCGTCTCTCTCGAAGCTGCGCTCCACCGTGGGATATGCTAAAACAAAGAAGTTTACCCGTCGTTTTCTGCTTAGGATCCCGCTTGTGGGAAAGGGACTCTTCCGTTTGGTGAGAGCTACGAAAAAGCGATTCAAAAACGCTCTTTACGGAAGCAATTATTTTGAGGATCTGGGACTTTTCTACATGGGGCCTATCGACGGAAACGATTACGAGCAGGTAGAGGCTATACTTAGAAATGCGAAAATGCAGCCTGAGAGCGTTGTCGTTCACCTGAAAACCAAGAAGGGACTTGGATACGAGCCGGCTGAAAGGAATCCCGGCGAGTACCACTCGGTTTATCCCGAAAGCGTTCGGACGGGATCGGAAAGCTTTTCGACCGTGTTTGGCGCAGAGCTGACGCGTTTGGCGGACGGCGATGAAAAGATATGTGCGATCACTGCGGCTATGTGTCACGGAACGGGACTTTCGGCCTTCAAAGAAAAGCACGGCGATAGATTTTTCGACGTGGGAATCGCGGAAGAACACGCGCTGACCTTTGGCGCGGGACTGGCGGCGCAGGGTATGAAGCCGGTGGCGGCGATCTATTCCACGTTTTTGCAAAGAGCCTACGACAATATCATTCACGACGTGGCGCTTCAATCCTTGCCCGTCGTTATGGCGGTAGACCGCGCGGGATTAAATGCCTCGGACGGAGCA
>JAZOSZ010000203.1:0-3483 GCA_045657365.1 Eubacteriales bacterium | reverse complement strand
GTAATTGCACGTCTCTTCTCGGAGCAATTTTTGCCGAAGGTAATGCTTTCCAGATATTTGCAGTTTACAAATTCCCGAGGCGCGGAATTCTCTGTGCTCAGAAGTTTGACGTGGCGGAGTGATTTGGGAATACAGTAGGTGTAGTCGTTGTATTGAGTCGTCATCTCGCCACCCTCATATTCGGATTCTCCAAAGATGCTTCCGAATGCTTCATACTGATCTCGGCAGTAATAAGTTCCGACAAAGGGGAGCGTGATGCTTTCGAGCGAGGCGCATTTTTCAAACGAACAAATGCCCATATAAGTGACGGTCGCGGGAAGATCAATGCTTCTTAAGGAAGCGCATCCGCTGAACGCATAGTCATCCAATCGTTGCAGGGTATTCGATACCGTTACCGTTTGCAGAGACGAGCAATTGCCAAAGGCATACTTTCCAAGGCTCTGTACGCCGTTCGACATCCTCACCGATTGCAACGAGGTACACTCGAAAAAAGCTTCGTTTCCAATGGATTTCAAGGAAGAAGGCAGAGAAATTTCAGCTAATTTTGAGCAACGGTAGAAGGCACTGTGATTGATCGTTTCAATACGGTTGCCAAATACGACCTCGCTTAGCTCACTGCATTCGTAAAACGCCGATTTGTCAATCGTCGTCACCGAGTTTCCAAGAAGCACCCGAGTGAGTTTCTCATATCCCGCAAACGCACCGAAGGAAATATTGGCGTTGATTTCGAGAGAGGTGACGAGATTGCCTTGCAAATAAAAGTTTTCAGCAAAATACAAGGGATTTGCCGCAAAATTCGTAAATTTGCTTTGACACCATACGTTCAGGTCATCGATATATAAGTCTTTGATGCTACAGCCCGCAAACGCATCCTTGCCAAAATTCACGAGCGAAGAGGGAATCACCACGCGCGCCAGAGAGAGGCAATTTTCAAAGCAACCCGAATTGATTCTGAAAACACCGTTCGGAAGGATGATTTCCTTGAGCGAGGTGCAGTTCTTGAAGGTTCGCATCATCATATCCTCGGATTCGTTTGGAAGGGTGATCTTTTCCAATGACGTGCAATTCATAAAAGCTTCCATGCCAATATAACCAATCTCATTTGGCATACGCACTTCTACAATCTCGGTGCAATCCAGAAAGGCACCGTTCGCAATTTCCAGAACGGGCTTGCCGAACGGAGAGGTCTTCGGGATAATAATGACCGAATCCGTACAGGTGCCGATTCCGCTAACGATGGCGTAGGTATCGTTTTCCGTGTAGCTTAAGCCTTCCGAACATTGCGGCTCTTGACAAATCTCGCAAAATCCGTCAACGAAAGTATGCCGTTCTCTCGGAAGTGGCATTTGCTCTTCCAAGACGATACCGCATACGCCGCAATGCGAGCCGTCGCTTGTTCCGGGAAATTCACAGGTCGGGGAAACTCCCTCGACGGTTCGTGGGGTGTGTTCCTCGGTTTTGGATATGATTTCCTGTCTTACAAAAACCTTGCTACAAACCGAACAGTGGCTTCCTTCGGTCAATCCTGTATTCTTACAGTTTGCCGAAACAGCTGCATCGGTAACCACCGTATGCTCCTCTGTCTTGGAAACAACCGTTTGTGCCACAAGCACCTTGTTACACAAAACACAGTGACTTCCCTCGGTCAGACCGGGGGTCTTGCAAGTGGCGGGCACTGCCGCATCGGTGATCGGAAAATGATTTTCGGTGACGGGAATTACGGTCTGTTCAATGAGAATTTTCTCGCACACCGAGCAATGACTTCCTTGGGTCAATCCTGGGGTTTTGCAAGTGGCGGGTACTGCCGCATCGGTTACGAGGGTATGGTTTTCAGTAAGGGGAAGGGTCGTCTGTGCCATAAGAACCTTCTGACAAACCGAACAGTGGCTTCCCTCGGTCAGTCCCGTGTTTTTGCAGGTGGCAGGAATCTCGGCATCCACGACAGGGGAGTGATCTTCGGTGACGGGAAGACGCGTTCGTTCCGCAAGAACCTTCAGACACACCGAGCAATGAGAGCCGTTGCTCCACCCCGCATCCTTGCAGGTTGCGGGAACGCCTTCGTCAATGACGGGGGAGTGATCTTCGGTGACGGGAATGATCGTCTGTGCGACGAGGATCTTTTTGCAAACCGAGCAGTGGCTTCCCTCGGTCAGTCCCGTGTCACGGCAGGTGGCGGGGATTTCGGTATCAATGATGATGGTGTGAAGCTCGGTCGCGGGAAGCGTGACTTGCTCTTGCAATACCGTGTTGCAAAGCGAACAGATGCTTCCGTCGCTCAGTCCGAAATCACTGCAGGTGGGCGCAACGCCTTCAATGACCCTCAAGACGTGAGAAAGCTTTTCTAACGTCTGCGTCTGAAAAACGCCACATAAGTCGCACCGTACAATTTCTTCTCCACCGTGTTGGCAATTGGCTTCTTCCGTGATGCGATAGGTTTCATAATGATGATCGCACATAATAATACTTTGATAGGAAAAGAAGAAGGAAAACGGAAGACAGAGAACACATAGCGTCGACAGAAGGAAACGAAGTCTTTTTTTCGTATTTTTTGATTTCTGAAGAATCAGGACGGTGATCATCGAGGGCAAAAAGCAGAGCAGGGTCAGTGTCAGGAAAATCGGACGTACGGTCGGCAGTTCAAGAATCGAAAGCTTGACGGCAACGATGACGATTGCGGAGAGAATGGGAAGCCAGACCGCAAGAAAAACCGCACAGGCACGAAGCGAGAAAAGAAAGCGCTTACCGAGATTTCGCTTGGCGGATTCGTTTTCAATCGGCAGATTGACGTCGGAAAGCTTTTTCGCAAGACCGAAAAGATCGATCTTTTCGGTCGGATCAATGGTAGAGAGAATGCTCAGACGACGTTGACTTTCATCCAGAGAATCGCCCGTACGCTTCTTCACGGTTTCCAGAATTTGTTGGCTGTTATTGGTTCCCGAAGATAAATCTTTGATTTCTTCGACGGAAAATCCAAAGGCACGGAGCGTCGCAATATGCTTTAAACGCTCAAGATCGGCTTCTGAAAAATCAAAAGATTTTCTTCCCAGATAGTTTTCTGTATAAAAAGGGGTAATGAGCTGCTCTTCAATGTAATATCGGATCGTCCGATCGGTCAACCCCGTTTTTTCACAAATTTCTTTTATTTTCACAAAAAAGTACCTCCGTGTGCTGTGATTGAGTTCATTATATACTTTTACGCGGGGTAAAAGTCAATAGTTTTTTTGAAAAAATTTATTTTTTTTTGCCAGCCGTGCGCTTTCTGCAGGAACGAGCTTGTATACGATTGATACGTATCAAACCTCTTGCGCTACACTTGAGGAACTTGAACGACAGAATTCTTATTTTGCGAATGAGTTTATAAAAATGTATCGAGGTGTTCCATAATTTATTTTGATAGGTCTTGACACAGACGGGCTTTTGTGATATAATATTTGCACAAAAGCCCGAATGGTGTTTATAAAATGACGCAGACTTTTGCCAATG
>JAZOSZ010000202.1:0-2322 GCA_045657365.1 Eubacteriales bacterium | reverse complement strand
TGTTTGCTCCCTTGGGAATTCGCTGTGAGCTTCTCGTGGGTGCGATGACTGCCGCGGCGAAAAAGAAGGTTTATGCGGGACTTGCCGATCCGAGCGAAGCGACGAGAATTCCGATCGTCGTCGGTACGCAGGCACTTCTTTCCGAGGGCGTTTCGTTTGCCTGCCCGGGACTCGTCGTGACCGACGAGCAACACCGCTTCGGCGTGCGTCAGCGCGCGATCCTTGCGGGAAAGAACGATCTTTCGCACACCCTTGTGATGAGTGCGACGCCGATTCCGCGTTCTCTGGCACTGGCACTCTATGGAGAGCTTGACGTTTCCACCGTCGATGAAATGCCTGCGGGGCGTCAACGCGTCGACACTTTCGTGGTGGACGAGAGCTACCGCGAGCGGTTGGATAAATTTATTTTAAAGCAGATCGGAGAGGGCGGACAGGTCTATATCGTCTGTCCTGCGGTGGAAGAAACCGAGGACGAGGAAACCGACCTTTCGCTGTCGGAAATCGACTCGGAGGGAAATCGCCGTCAAAGAGCCAAGCTCAAATCGGCGGTGCAGTATGCCGAGGAGCTTCGGGGACGCTTTCCCGAGGTTTCGATTGCTTTTTTGCACGGTAAGCTGAAGAGCAAGGAAAAGGACGCCGTGATGCAGGAATTCGTCGCGGGCAAAATTGACGTGCTCGTTTCCACGACGGTCATTGAGGTTGGTGTCAACGTGCCGAACGCGAACCTGATGATCGTGGAAAACGCCGACCGTTTCGGACTTTCTCAGTTGCATCAGTTGCGCGGAAGAGTCGGACGCGGTGCGCGGAAATCTTACTGTGTGCTCGTTTCCGAAGATGCGTCGGGGGAGAATAACGCGCATGCCCGTCTTGTGACGATGCGCGATTGCTACGACGGATTTTCGATCGCTGAGCGCGACCTTGAAATGCGCGGACCCGGTGATTTTCTCCGTTCGACGGGAGATGCCTCGGTACGGCAGAGCGGCGGTGTTCGCTTCCGTCTTGCTGAGCTTTGTGACGACACGGGACTTTTGAAAAAAGCCTTTGCCGAAGCAAAGGCGCTCATCGAAGCCGATCCCGAGCTGACGAATTCGCCCGTACTTGCTCATCGCGTAGCACAAATGTTTACTCCCGAAGAGGGAACGATGAACTAAACAAAAAACCACGGAAAAAATCCGTGGTTTTTCATTATTGTAAGAATCGGTCGCGGAGCTGTCGGTAGAGAATCTCGTTCGGTTTTGAAAAATCAAAGGAAACGAGGAGTTGGGAATTGTTGTCTTCCGTAACGTCGAAGGTCAGTTCGGTTGCCAGAAGAGAGCTTTTGCAACAACATCAGTTGACGGACTTGGAAGAGAAAACAGGGGGCGGTCAGTTGCATCGTTGCAATTTTTTCGTTTGCATCGAGTTCAAGTGCAAATTCGGCGTCTTCGTACGATGCGAGTTGCAGACAAAGCCGCGCAAGCTCCGAAAAATCTTCAAAACACTCGTGGGAGAGTGATGAGAAGAACGCGTGAAGGGAGATGGCAGCTTGCAGTTTCGCTTCGTTTTCGTCAAATTGTGCTCTTGCTTCGTCCAAGGTTTCCGTCCAATAGCCTGTTTTGTAAATTGTTTCCATACAAATCCCCCAAAAATAAAAAGTGCGCCTCAAAGAGACGCACAAAAAATGTATCTCTTGAGCTGCGACGCACAATTACCCAATAGCAAAGGGCGAGAATACATTTTTATCAAATAGTATTCCCTTGCTATTGGAATATTAAATTGTACGTCGCAGGTATATTATACCATAATTTTTTGGGGTTGTCAATCGTAAAATCAAAAAGAGCAACGAACGCAGAAAGGTGCGAAATTCTCTCTAACCTTGGTAGGGGTCGGCACCCACGACGACCCGTTCCGAACGTGGTGTAAACAAGCCTTCCCCAGTGGGGGAAGGGGGACCGCGATAGCAGTGGATGAGGTGTTTCCAAAACCAAAGCAACTCCTCATCCGTCAGCCTTCGGCTGCCACCTTCTCCCGCAGGAGAAGGCTATTTTATGCGCTCTTACGTGCGCCGAACACCCCGCCGAGATCCTTCGCGGCGTGCCCCACGGTTGTCATCCTTGAGCGAAGCGAAGGATCTCGTGGGGCACTTGCTCGAGGATGACACGGCGGGGAGAATGTGCGAAATTCTCTCTATCCTCGGTAGGGGTCGGCGACGTTTGCGAAGCACACTCGTTGGCCTGCCGTGCCTTCGACGACCCGCATTGAAAGGGGCAGATATGGAATCCGCCCCTATAATCAAAAATGAAGAATATGCGCCAAAAAAGGGACGATGATCGTCCCTTTCGT
>JAZOSZ010000201.1:0-7539 GCA_045657365.1 Eubacteriales bacterium | reverse complement strand
TAAAGGAGCAAGCTTCGGTTTGCTCCTTTTTCCGTTCTTTACGAACGCCAAAAGGGCAGTTTTTACAAAATGATATAAAAACATCATTGACAACTTCGCAGAGGTGTGTTATAATGTGGAAACTACCGAAAGGAGAAAAGGAGAGTGGATACGATGTTCAAAAAGAACGATATTGTTTGTTTTTTAGGCGACAGCATTACGGCAAAAGGGCTTTGGATGGCAGAGGTCTACCAGACGCTTCGCAAAAAATATTCTCTCAAATGCTATAACTGCGGTGTTTCGGGCTCGACGGCAACGAAATCGCTTTATTATCTGCACGAGCGTTGTCTGGATTTTCATCCGAGCTGTGTGGTGATTATGTTCGGTGTCAATGACGTTCGATACAGTCTTTACAAGGAATCGCTCATGGGCGATCCTGCGACCGAGCAGCGAAAAAAAGAATATCTTGACGCGTTTGCGCCCTCTTATGAAAAGGTGATTGAGGAATGTATGGCGAGCGGTGCGCGGGTGATTTTGTGCGTGACCGTTCCTTACGATGACGTGAGCGTTGGGGAAGAGCCCGTGATGCGGTGTCAGGATGCGCTCAACGGGTGCGGAGATTTCGTTCGTTCGCTTGCCGAAAAGTACGGCTGTCCCTTGGTGGATTTTCCGAAAACCCTCTATCCGATGCTCGGGGAGCGTGAGGTTATCTGTCACGACCGTGTGCATCCGACCGAGGAAGGACATCATTTGATGGCGCAGATCTTTTTAAAGGAGCTTGGCGAGATCGACGAGTGCGATTTCGACACGCCATTCGTTTGGGAAGATTGGAACCGAGAGCGCTATGATTGTGAGCAGGAGCTGACTTTGGTCAATTTGATTGAATATTGCGTTTTTGTTCCCGATCGTTACGTGAAAAATATGCCGCTTGAGGAATGCAAAAAAATTGCGGAAAAACGCTATGCTGAGTTTGAGGACAAAACCAATATTTTTGCAATGGCTTACAAGGAGTACGTTCAAAAAATCGACGACTATTCCTCTTACGTGAAAAAGACCGTGGAAAAGACGATTTTCTAAAACAAAGGGTTCTCAGTGTCCCGTTTGCGGACTCGACAAGGATTCGTTCGACGCGGAATAATTGAATAAAAAAACGGGAGAGCAGAGAAATCTGCTCTCTTTTTTGTTTTGGGCGAGTTTATTCTTTGAAGAATCGGTTATGAAGGGGTGATTCACGAATGACCCCTTTCGATCGTAGTGCAAGTTTCTTCCTTTCGGGCTGTCGAGGGCGCCAGCCCCTACCGGTTTGAGGAGTACCACCTTCTGTGCGTCGAGCGCTGAAAGGTACAAATTCTCTCAATCCTTGGTAGGGGTGATTCACGAATGACCCCTTCCGATCGTAGTGCAAATTTCTTCCTTTTGGGCTGTCGAGGGCGCCAGCCCCTACCGGTTTGAGGAGTACCACCGTCTGTGCGTCGAGCGCTGAAAGGTACAAATTCTCTCAATCCTTGGTAGGGGTCGGCGCCTCGACGACCCGAATCGGAACGGGGGGATGGGAATGACGTCCGTGCGCTTCGGGAATTTTTGCTTTGATAATGGAATTTAATTGTAAAAATGGAAGATTATGGAAAACTAGGGTAAAAAAAGCTTCGTTTTCGGGTTTTTGAGAAAAAAGCGATGGGTTTTTGAAAAAAATCGAAAAAATTTTTCTCAAACCTCTTGACCTTTTTGGGAGAGTATTGTATAATGATGACATCGTTGTGGTGGAAAATGGGGCGAAATGAAGCGAAGTGTTGAATGATGAGCTGAAAATCAGCCGTATCCCACAAAATGACGGTAAAATTAAGATCAAAATAAGATCAAAATAAGATCAATCCGCAGAGAAATGGTTCGTCGTTGACGCTATTGGATTGAATTGGATTGAATTAGATTAAAAAAGATTGAAAAAATAGATCGGAAAGGAGATGCTTGCGATGGCTCTTGGTGAATATCGACACACATTGGACCCGAAAAACAGACTGTTTCTGCCCGCAAAGTACAGAGAAGAGTTCGGCTCGGATCTGGTAGTCAGCAGAAGCTTGCGTGACAAGTGTCTCCGCGTGTATCCCAAAACAGGTTGGGATCAGTATATCAAGCCGATTTCCGATTTTGACGGTAAAGATAAAGACCCGATTGTCAGAGCGCTGGGCAGAACCGCAGCGGAAGTGTCTCCCGATTCGCAGGGAAGAATCCTTCTGACTCCGTATCTGATCAAATATGCGGGACTGGAGAAAAACGCTGTGATCGTCGGTTGCGGTGAATACTGTGAAATCTGGTCGGAAGAGAATTTCCAGACGATGCTGGAAGAAGAAGATTTCGACGCAATGCTCAAGGTTTTCGAATCTTACGGTATGTAAGGATTTTGCGATGGAAGAAAAACAAAAAAAGATTGAATTTTCACACCGTTCGGTACTGTTGGACGAGTGTATTGAATCTCTGAATATTCGCCCCGACGGTGTCTATCTGGACGGCACGGCGGGGGGCGGCGGACATTCCGCTGAAATTGCCCGACGTCTCGGAGACGGAGGACTTCTGATTGCCATAGACCAGGACGAGACGGCGGTTGCCGTAGTGACGGAACGCCTATCGTCCTTTGGCTTACGCGCGCGCGTCGTGCGTAATAACTTCTGCGAACTTACCGAGGTTTGCAGAGAACAGGGGATTGAGGGGATCGACGGTCTGCTTCTCGACCTCGGCGTTTCCTCTCACCAGCTCGACACTCCCGAGCGAGGCTTTTCCTATCAGGCGGACGCACCGCTGGATATGCGAATGGATAAGCGCAAGAGCCTGACGGCGTACGAGGTGGTCAACACCTACTCGCAGGAAAAGCTTAAAAAGATTCTTTTCGACTACGGCGAGGAACGATTCGCTCCCGCGATCGCTTCGGCAATCGTCAAGCAGAGAGAGAAGAAACCGATTGAAACGACTGCCGAGCTTTCGGAGCTCATCAAATACGCGATGCCGCCCTCGGCAAGAGAAGGCGGACATCACCCCGCCAAGCGAAGCTTTCAGGCGATTCGCATTGAGGTCAATGCCGAGCTCGACGTGATTGAGCCTGCGATCCGAGGTGCCGTGAGCCTTCTGCGACGCGGTGGACGCATTGCGATCATCACCTTCCACTCGCTGGAAGATCGCATCGTCAAGCAGACCTTCTCCGATCTGGCGAGCGGCTGCACCTGCCCCCGTGATTTTCCGATCTGCGTTTGCGGCAAGAAGCCGAGCGTGAAGGTGATCACGAAAAAACCGATTCTTCCGTCTCGTCTTGAGTTGGAAGAAAACCCGCGCTCCCGAAGCGCAAAGCTGAGGGTTGCCGAAAAGCTTTAACGAAATTTACGAAATTTACGATACGAAATCAAAGGAGGACGAATATGGCTGCCGAATACTTGAATGATTCTTACAACCGTTGTCTGAACGAGCTTCGCGAGCGCTACCGCGAGAGAGGTGTTTCGGTCAACGTGAAGACCGAACATGCTCTGCAATCGGCGAGAGAAGAATCGACTCGCGCCATCGCGCCCGACGCATACGTTCTGTTTGACGCTCGGAGCAAGATTGCCGACTGCTATCGCAGTGGTGTTTACAACGGCTCGAAATATATGACGTCCGACGATTTCGTCCGCTATTTCAATCACCGTCGCTCCTTCTACGCGCCGAAAGCCGAGACGGCAGAGCGCCCCCACGAGGTGGTTCTCTCGGACAGACGCCGCGCTCTTTCGAGCAACCGCGATGGCTCCGACTCCGGAAAGGAGGGCCACTTAAAAACCGCGCTGTCGGTGCTAAGAGGTCTTAAGGAACGCTGGCTTCCCGTCGAAGCCCGTGAGGGACGCACCGAGCTCGGTCGCTTCCGTCTTCCCGTTGCTACGATGTCGGGACTTGCGGTCTTCGCTCTTTCCCTCGGACTGATTGTCAGCGGCTCGGTCATGCTGGGCAACGCGGCAGGCAAGGTGGGAGAGATGAACAGCACGATTGCGACGCTGGAAGCGAAGCAAACCGAGCTTGAATCCAAGCTTGACCTCAAATACAACGTTGACGAAATCGAAGCAGAGGCAAAGAGCCTCGGTATGATCAAGCGTCAGCACGCCGACCAGGAATACGTTACGGTAGAACGAGAAGACGAAATTACGGTCTGGGAGGACGGGGAAGAAGAGAACGTGGGACTTTCCGCCCTGCTTTCTTCCTTCGGCATCCGCCTCGACTAACGAATATTACAAAGCGACTTCTCATATAATGCCTTAGTTTAGGGTGCCAAGTCACAGAGAGGAGAAGCAAATGGCAAGATCAGAAGAACCAAAGTGCGATTCGGAAGGAATCCCGCGCACGATCAGCACTGAGGCGGTACGCCGTTCCACGTGGCTCGGACTTTTGATTTTTGCGGTCTTTGCGGTGCTCCTCGTTCGGATTTTGCTGATCCAGACGGTAGGCTTTGAGAAATATCAGACGAAGGTGCTCGAACAGATCACCACCGAGTCGAAGGTCCCCGCCGCGCGCGGAAAGATCTACGACCGAAACGGCAACGTGCTTGCCACCAACGTCACGACCTACCGCGTTTTCGTCTCCCCCTCGGGCATCAAGAGTGCCGAGGAAGAGGACGGAAAGAATTATACCGAAATCGTATCGAAGGGACTTTCCGAGATTCTCGGGGTGGACGCCGCCAAGGTGGAATGGCATATCCGAGAGTTTTCTAACAAGCTCGACCGTACGATCAAGGAGAAGGTTTACGAAGAAACCGCCGATCTTGTTCGCGAATACATCGACGAGCACGATCTGCAATCGATGATCTATCTGGAAGCGCAGAGCACGCGCTATTATCCCGGCGGAACGCTTGCCGCCCACGCGCTTGGCTTTACGAGCGGTGACGGTCAGGGACTTTACGGACTGGAATATCAATATGACGAATATCTTCGCGGCGTTGACGGATACTATATCAAGGCGCGCGATTCTTACGGCAACGAAATGCCGAACGATTACTCGAGCTACATCAAGGCAATCGACGGCTATCATCTTTCGACCACGATCGATACGAGCGTACAGAGCTTTCTTGAAGAACAGCTCGCGGCTACGGTAGAAAACCACAAAGCCGCGAACCGTGCGTGCGGTATCGTCATGGACGTCAAAACGGGTGGGATTCTTGCGATGGCAACCTCGGATCCCTTTAATCTGAACGATCCTTGGGAGCTGAGCGAGAGCGCCAAGAAGACCCTTGAGAAGAGTGGCTTTGAAGAGGGAAGCGAGGAATACGCCGACCTGCAAAGAAAGCTTTTGACAGAATCCTGGTCGAACAAAGCGGTGACCGAGAGCTATATTCCCGGTTCGACCTTCAAGATTATTACCTCTGCGATGGCGCTCGAGGAGCGACGCGACGCGACGCAGCAGATGGTACGCTGTCCCGGACACAAGGTGGTGCTCGGGCAGAGAATTCACTGCCACAAGGTGGCAGGACACGGAACGATCGATTTTGCAACGGGACTGCAGCAGTCCTGCAACGTCTGGTTTATGACGCTGGGCGAAGCGATCGGCGTGGACACCTATCAGCAATACGTAAAGGCGTTTGGTTACAAGGAAAAGACGGGCGTGGATCTCCCCGGAGAAGGAAATTCGATCTTTTCTTCTCAGATGACTCAGCTCGACCTTGCGATTTACGCATTCGGACAAAACTTTAACGTGACCCCCTTGCAACAGCTTTGCGCGGTCGCGGCGGTGGCAAACGGCGGCAAGCTGATGCAGCCCTATCTTGTGGATCAGGTAACCGACAACGCGGGGAACGTGATCTATCAGCATAAGGTGACCGAAAAGCGTCAGGTTGTGAGCGAGAAGGTTTGCGACGAGCTCGCAAAAATTCTTCAGGACGGCGTAACGGGCAACGGCGGTGCAAAAAACGCATACGTCGCGGGCTACCGTGTTGCCGCTAAAACGGGTACGTCTGAGAAAAAGGGTCCCCAGTTTAACGACCGTGACGACGCGTACGTCTGTTCGACGGTGGCGTTCGCTCCTGCGGACGATCCTCAGATTGCCATTATTATTCTTGTCGATGAACCGACCAAGGGCGTTCTTTACGGCTCGACGGTCGCAGCACCTTATATTGCGGGTACGCTTGAAAACGCGTTACCCTATCTCGGAATCCTTCCTCAGTACAGCGAAGCCGAGCAATCGAGAATGTCAACGAGCGTTCCGCATTGCACAAGCACCTCGCTGAACGAAGCCATTGCCAAGCTCAAGGCGGCGGGACTGGATTACAAGGTTGTCGGTTCTACCGACAAAAACGCGCGTGTGAGCGCACAAACTCCTTCTCCCTATACCCGCATTGCCAAGCTTTCGGGCGGTACGGTCGTTCTTTACACGAACGGCACCGAACCGAGTGAGAGTGCGGTCGTTCCCGATCTTTCGGGACGCACTGCGATGCAGGCAAACGCGCTTCTGACGGGCGCGGGACTGAATATCCGCGTGACGGGCTCTACGGGACTGACCGACACAAGCGGCAGAGTTCTGACGCAGTCGATCGCCCCCGGTACGGCGGTCAAACCCGGTACGGTCGTCAAGGTGACCTTCGGAACGAAGGAAGACGCCTCGGACGGTATGGTTGAGGTGGACTGAAATCAAGAATCATCGGTGGAACCGTGTTCCGCCAAGGACGTAGAAACAAGTGGAAATACGCCTTGGGGGGTACACGATGAAGCTTTCTGAGTTATTTACGGAAGCGAAGCTTCCATATCCTCTCCCGTACGGAGAGATCGAAATTAAAAACGTCGTCTGCGATTCGCGTCGCGTCGAAGAGGGAAGTCTCTTTGTTTGCATCAAGGGACTTCACGGAGACGGACACGATTACGAGGACGAAGCGGTTTCGGCAGGAGCCGTGGCGATTGTAGCAGAGCAAGTGCGTGAGGCGTGTGTGGGTGGTGCCGCAGTACGAATCGTACTTGATAACACGAGAAGGGTGGCTGCTTTGCTTCTCTCCGCCTTCTGGGGCAATCCTGCGAAACGAATGAAAATCGTCGGCGTGACGGGCACCAACGGAAAAACCTCTGTGGCAAGTCTTCTTTGCGAGGTGCTCCGTACGTCGGGGATTCGATGCGCACTTCTCGGTACGGTACGCGCCGAGGACGCAGAGGGACGCATTCTTTCGAGTGCGACGGGAATGACGACGCCCGATCCCGAAGAGCTCTATCCGCTTCTCGCAAAGATGAGAGAAAGCGGTGCCGAGGTCGTCGTTATGGAAGTCAGCTCACATTCGCTGGCACTCTGCAAGGTGGACGCGATTCCTTTTGAAATGGGAATCTTCACGAATCTCTCGCGCGATCACCTTGATTTTCACGGAACGATGAAGGAATACTTCCGTGCCAAGCTTCGACTTTTTTCTCTTTGCCGACGCTCGGTCGTGTGTATCGACTCCGAGGCGGGCAGAGAGCTTGCGACATATTTGAAACAAAATCACCGTCCCTTCGTTACCTGCTCGGAGCACGGGATAGGGGACTATTGCGCTCTTGACGGACGAAACGAAGGTTTTCGCGGCGTTTCGTTCGTTCTGAGAAC